>NZ_JBHWUR010000014.1:0-115989 GCF_042737755.1 Streptomyces sp. NPDC059994 | reverse complement strand
CCTAGGTGGTCAGGGGCGCGGGGAACTGCGCGACCAGCCACACACCACCCGCAGACAAACCCCAGGCGCAAAAGGGGCGCGGGGAACTGCGCGATCAGCCACAGACGGCCCGCAGACAAACCCCAGGCGCAAAAGGGGCGCGGGGAACTGCGCGATCAGCCACAGACGGCCCGCAGGCGAACACCAGGCGCCGCGTCAGCGCCGGGCCTCCCCGAATAAGTCGACCGCCTCCCGCACCCCCTTGACGGCCACGGAAAGCGCACTCACCGATCCGATGGACCCCGCGATCAGCAGCAGCGAGCGGCGCAGCCGCGGAACCTCGGGCGCCCCGGACACCGCCATCGCATCCAGCGCCGCAAGCTCGTCCTCCGCGACAGCCCGGTCCGGAAACTCCCCCGGATACCCCGCCAGCTCCCGCCGCAGCCGCGCCACGGCAATCCGCAGCCCCGCCACCCTGGGATCCGCACTGCCGGTCACGGGCCTCTGCTCCACGCGTCGCAACAAAATTCCTTCCCCCCGCACATCTTCGTGCCGGCGCTCACAGCCCGTCAGCGAAGGTCAACCGACGGGAGTTGCGGGCCAGTTAACGCCATCGCGCCCGGCGCGCGCCACCGTGTGGACGGAATTCGGGGGGAGCATTCGGTATACGTGGTGCCATGACAGAGCCGTCGAAGGATGAACCGCAGGTCGTGGGCCTGCTGCTGGCCGCGGGCGGCGGACGCCGCCTCGGCGGCAGGCCCAAGGCCCTGTTGACGCACCAGGGCCGCCCGCTGGTGGAGCACGCGGTACGGGTGCTGCGCGAGGGCGGCTGCACCACCGTGCACGTGGTGCTCGGCGCCGCCGCGGAGGAGGTGCGCGCCCGCGCGCGGCTGGACGGCTGTGTGCTGGTCGACAACCCGGAGTGGGCCGAGGGCATGGGCTCCTCCCTGCGCGCGGGCCTCGCCTCGCTGGCCGCCACGGGAGCCGGGGCCGCCCTGGTCAGCCTGGTGGACCAGCCCGGCATCGGCGCGGAGGCGATCGGCCGCGTCAGGGCCGCGTACCGCTCACCGGCCTCGCTCGCGGCGGCCTCGTACGAGGGAAGGCGCGGCCATCCCGTCCTCTTCGGCGCGGACCGGTGGCAGCCGGTGGCGACGGGCGCGCGGGGGGACCGCGGGGCGCGCGCCTATCTCGCGGCGCACGAGCCGGAGATCACGCTCGTCGAGTGCGGGGACGTGGCCGAGCCGTACGACATCGACACGGAGGCGGATCTCGGGCGTCTGGACTGATCCTCCGGTACACCTGGAGTGACCGCGATGGCACCGGGCGCCACGGTCTGTCGACCCGGAGAATCTCGATATCAACAAACCATTGAACTTCCACTATGAGGAAACTAGTATCCACTGTTCAGAAGCGCCCGATTGATTGAGACGGCGCCCCCAGTCGCACTCCGGGGCCTGGCACTCAGTGCCATTTCTGCCTCCCGGCGGCCGGTCAGGGCACCGCCCGCGAAGGAGTGACAGCACATGTCCGCACCAGCGCCGTCCCCGCTGGCCATCGTCGACGCCGAGCCCCTGCCCCGGCAGGACGAGGTGCTCACCGACGCGGCCCTCGCCTTCGTGGCCGAGCTGCACCAGCTGTTCACGCCCCGCCGTGACGAGCTCCTGCTCCGCCGCCAGGAACGCCGCGAGGAGATCGCCCGCACCTCCACTCTCGACTTCCGCCCCGAGACGGCCGCCGTGCGCGAGGGCGACTGGAAGGTCGCCCCGGCCCCGGCCGCGCTCAACGACCGCCGGGTGGAGATCACCGGTCCGACCGACCGCAAGATGACCATCAACGCGCTGAACTCGGGCGCGAGGGTGTGGCTCGCCGACTTCGAGGACGCCTCGGCCCCCACCTGGGAGAACGTCGTCCTTGGCCAGCTCAACCTGATCGACGCGTATGAGCGCAGGATCGACTTCACCGACCCCAAGTCCGGCAAGTCGTACGCGCTGAAGGAAGCCGACCAGCTCGCCACCGTCGTGATGCGCCCGCGCGGCTGGCATCTGGAGGAGCGCCACCTGCGCTTCGACGGCCGCCCGGTGCCCGGCGCCCTGGTCGACTTCGGCCTCTACTTCTTCCACAACGCCAAGCGCCTCATCGAGCTCGGCAAGGGCCCGTACTTCTACCTCCCCAAGACCGAGTCGTACCTGGAGGCCCGCCTCTGGAACGACGTCTTCGTCTTCGCCCAGGACTACGTCGGCATCCCGCAGGGCACGGTCCGCGCGACCGTCCTGATCGAGACGATCACGGCCGCGTACGAGATGGAGGAGATCCTCTACGAGCTCCGCGACCACGCCGCCGGGCTCAACGCGGGCCGCTGGGACTACCTCTTCTCCATCGTCAAGAACTTCCGTGACGGCGGCGCCAAGTTCGTCCTGCCGGACCGCAACGCGGTGACCATGACGGCCCCGTTCATGCGCGCGTACACCGAACTGCTCGTCCGTACGTGCCACAAGCGCGGCGCGCACGCCATCGGCGGCATGGCGGCCTTCATCCCCTCCCGTAAGGACGCCGAGGTCAACAAGGTCGCGTTCGAGAAGGTCAAGGCCGACAAGGACCGTGAGGCGGGCGACGGCTTCGACGGCTCCTGGGTCGCCCACCCGGATCTGGTCCCGATCGCCATGGCCTCCTTCGACGCGGTCCTCGGCGACAAGCCGAACCAGAAGGACCGCCTGCGCGAGGACGTGTCCGTCGCGCCCGGCGACCTGATCGCCATCGACTCGCTCGACGCCAAGCCCACCTACGACGGTCTGCGCAACGCCGTCCAGGTCGGCACCCGCTACATCGAGGCGTGGCTGCGCGGCCTCGGCGCCGTCGCCATCTTCAACCTCATGGAGGACGCGGCCACCGCCGAGATCTCCCGCTCGCAGATCTGGCAGTGGATCAACGCGGGTGTGGTGTTCGAGAACGGCGAGCTCGCCACCGCCGACCTCGCCCGCGAGGTCGCGGCCGAGGAACTGGCCGCCATCCGCGCCGAGATCGGCGAGGAGGCCTTCGCGGCCGGCCGCTGGCAGCAGGCCCACGACCTGCTCCTGAAGGTCTCCCTCGACGCGGACTACGCGGACTTCCTGACGCTGCCCGCCTACGAGCAGCTGGTCGGCTGACCCGACGTCACTCCACGCGGGGCCGGGGCGAATCCCTCGCCTCCGGCCCCGCGCCGGGTCGGCCCTGCCAGAATGAGCGGATGTTACGTGGAGGCAGGGTCGCCGTAGTCGGCGGCAGTATCGCCGGGTGTGCCGCGGCGCTGGCCGCACACCGGGGCGGCGCGGCGGAAGTCACCGTGTTCGAACGGGCCTCGGGCCGTCTCGCGGACCGGGGCGTGGGACTCGCCATGCACAACGACCGGTACGCGGAGCTGGAGGCGGCCGGATACATGGAAGCCGCGATGCCGTGGCTCCAGCTGAGCCGGCGGTGCTGGTACGTGAAGGACGGCTCGGCGCCGCTGGGCCGGCGGATCGGGGTGCTGCCGTTCCCGTTCCGTACGTACAACTGGGGCCCGCTGTGGCACGAACTGCGCGACCGGGTGCCCGAGTCGGCCGACTTCCGGTCCGGGACGGCCGTCACCGCGGTGGAAGTCACCCCGGACGGTGTGGAACTGGCGACCGGGTCCGGCGGCGGCAGCGAGCGGTTCGACGTGGTGGTCGGCGCCGACGGCTACCGCTCGGCGGTGCGCACGGCCGCGTGCCCCGAGGTGCGCCCGAAGTACGCGGGCTATCTGGCCTGGCGGGGCGCCTTCGCGGCCGAGCGGCTGCCGGCCCCGGAGCTGTGGCCCGACGAGGACTGCGTGTACGCCGTGTTCCCCGGCGGCCACGTCATCATCTACCGCATCCCCGACGGGCGGGGCGGGCTGCGGGTCAACTGGGTGCTGTACACCGCCCCTCCGCCGGATCTCGGTCTGCGCTTCGACAATCCGACCAGCCTGCCGCCCGGCACCCTCGCCGCGACCCTGCACACCCGGCTCGCCCACATCGCGGACACCCACCTCGCGCCCTACTGGGGCCGGTTGGTGCGCACGACCACCGCCGAGGAGCTCTTCGTCCAGCCGATGTACGACTTCACCGCGCCGCACTACGCCAGCGGCCGGCTGGTCCTCGCGGGCGACGCGGCGACGGTGGCCCGCCCGCACACCGGCGGCGGCGCGGTCAAGGCGCTCCAGGACGCCACGGCCCTGGAGGCGTGCCTCACCACCGCACCGGACTGGCGGGCGGCGCTGAGCGCGTACGGCACGGGCCGGGCCGCGACCGGCCGGTCCATGGTCGAGCTGGGCCGACAGCTCGGCCTCGGCCTCGTGGAGCGGACGCCGGACTGGAGCGCGATGGACCAGAGCGGTCTGGAGAAGTGGTGGCAACAGGCCGACGGCTCGGGCGCGTTCGGCGGGCGCCGGCTCAACTCATAGGCGCTGGGCCGCCGATGACGACCGTGCGCTGAGCCGAGAAGTCGCCCCACTTCCCGTCGGGCAGCTGGGCGCGGAGTTTGACGCTGTAGCGGGTGCCCGGCTTCTCGGCCGAGACGGTGAGGCTGTACGACGCCCGGCCCGGGGGCGGCGCCACGCCGAACACGATCGTGGTGGTGAGGCGTCCGCCGAGGAAGAGCTGGTACGAGGTGACCGGGCCGCCCGTGTCCGGCGGGCGCCAGGACAGCTCGACGGTCGGCACCCCCGCCACCTTCCCGTAGCGCGCACCCAGCCCGGTGGGCGCCGTGCCGGCGGGCGCGCCCGGCGCCGAAGCCGTGGTGAGGTCCACGGCGACGCTGTCCGGCGACGAGTTGTCGGCGGCGTCGCGCGCCCGCACGGTGAAGGTGTAGACGGTCCCGGGCCGCAGTCCGGTGACCCGGGCGCCGGCCGCGCGGCCGGAGACGCTGTGGATCCGCACGTCCTCCTGGTAGATGTCGTACGAGGTGACGCCGACGTCGTCGGTGGCCCGCCGCCAGCTCAGCGTCGCCGCGCGGCTCCCGTCGGCCCGGCCCCGCAGCCCGCCCGGCGCGGTGGGCGGCCCGTGGTCGGCGGGACCGGGCGCGGGCGTGGTGACGGCCACGGGGGCGCTGGGGGCGGAGAGGTTCCCGGCGGCGTCGCGGGCGCGCACGGTGAAGCTGTAGGCGGTGGCCGGGGTGAGCCCGTCGACGTCGATCATGCGCTTCTCGCCCGGCACCGCCTTGACCCGGGTGCCCCGCAGGAGGACCTCGTACCCGGTGACACCCTTGTCGTCGGCCGACGCCTCCCACATGACGTGCACGGAGGCGGCACTGCTCGCCTGCGCGGTCACTCCGCCCGGCACCGTCGGCGCCCGCCCGTCCCGCTCGTCGGCGGTGGCCGAGCAGGCGGCGAGGAAGAGGGCGGCGCAGACGAACACGGCGTATCCGCTGGGGCGTCGCACAGCCGGGCCCTCCCTCCGTACGAGATGGTCCAGACCTATATCGCACAGGTGGCGGCGCTCGGCAAGAGGGTGGACGACTCCGGTCGCGCCGTCCCGTGGAGGAAGTCGCGCCGGATGCGATGAGTTCCGGCGGCCGGGCCGGTCTGCACTGTCATGGATACCCAGACACAGACCCCCCGGCCCGACCTCGGCCCCGCCGCCCGCGCCGTGGCCGGCCTGCTCGACGGCGTACGGGACGAGCAGCTCGGGGCGCCGACGCCCTGCCCGAAGTACTCCGTACGCGAGCTCCTCGGCCACATCGCCGGGCTCACCGCCGCCTTCGACTCGGCCGCCCGCAAGGAGTTCGGGCCGTCGACCGCCACCGACCCCGGGTCCGTCACGCCCGTGCTGCCCGATGACTGGCGCACCGGGCTGCCCGGGCGGCTGGCGGCGCTGGCCGAGGCGTGGCGCGCGCCGGACGCCTGGGACGGGGACACCCAGGCGGGCGGCATCACCTTCCCCGCCGCGATCGCGGGCGTCGTCGCGCTCAACGAACTCGTCGTCCACGGCTGGGACCTGGCCCGGGCCACCGGCCAGGCGTACGACCCGGGCGCCGCGAGCCTGGAGGTGACCCAGGGCTTCTTCGAGGCGAGCCGGGACGACACGCTGCGCGCCCCCGCGTTCGGGCCGGTCGTCGAGGTGCCGGAGGAGGCCCCGCTGCTCGACCGGGTGGTCGGGCTCAGCGGGCGGGATCCGGGCTGGGCCGCCTGAGCCCGGCGGCCACGGCCGCAGCCGTCGCGAGGAGCAGCAACCCGGCTGCCCAGAACGCCCGTTGGGCACCGTCGGCCGGGTCCGCCGCGTCCAGGAAGACGCTGCCCAGCAGGGCCGTGCCCAGCGTCCCGCCGAGCTGCTGCACCGCGTTGAGCAGCCCGGCGGCCGAGCCGGTCCCGGCGGGCCCGACGCGGTGCAGGGCGGCCGTGAAGAACGGCACGGTGAACAGCCCGACGCCCGCGCCGCACACCGCGAGCGCGGCGGGGAGCGGCAACGGGTACGCGGTGGGGTCGCTCGCCGCGTACACCGCCGTCGCGGCCAGGACGCCCGCGAGGAGGGTGGCGAGCCCCGCGTACATCAGTCGCGGCCCGTACCGGGGCACGAGGCGGGTGCCCGCGACCGTGGCACGGCGGCTGGCCGAACTCCGGGCGGGCCGGGCCCTGTTCTTCGACGTGGAGATCGACGGCACGCTGTTCGGCGCCACCACACAGGCGCTGCTGTGGATGTCGGTGACCCCGGCGCACCTCGACGAGGTGGCCCGGGAGCTCGCCCGCCACGACGAGCTCGCCTTCGTCGCCGCGACCACCGGGCCGAGCAGCCTGGTCGCCCAGGCCCTCTGCCCCGACCCGGCGGCGCTGCACCACTACCTCACCCACCGGCTCGGCGCGTTCGAGGCGATCCGCACGCTGGAGAGCGCCCCGGTGCTGCGCACGGTGAAGGCCGCGGGCCCGCTCGTGCCCGCGGCCTCGCGGCCGGGACACCTCAACCGGCCTCCTGCGCCTCCTTCGTAGGGATCTTGAGCTGGTTGAAGCCGTAGTACACCGCGAGCACCCCGTGCGCGGCGAGCGTCAGCGGCGCCGAGACGAAGGCGAGCAGGACGGTCGCCGGATAGGCGAGCGAGCCGAGCGCGAAGCGGGCGCGGGTGGCCCGGGCGGCCGCGGAGTCGACGCGGTCGTCGAAGAGATGGCCCGTCCGGGTCACATGCCACCACAGCGCCTGGAAGTTGAGGGCCATGACGACCATGAGCCCGCTGTAGACGGCGGCGGCCACGTGTGACGCGTTGTCCTCCCTGAGGTATTCGGCCATCAGCCCTGCCGGCCAGGGGATCGCCGCGACGGTCATGAGCAGCAGCAGATTGAGGAACATCAGTGTGCGGTCGACCCGCACCACGTAGCTGAAGAGCGTGTGGTGGTTGACCCACATGATGCCGATGACCAGGAAGCTCACCACATAGGCGGCGTACGAGGGCCACTGGTGGCCCAGATCGCTCCAGAGGTGGTCGCCCGCGTGCGGGGGCACCTTGATTTCCAGGATCAGGAGGGTGATCGCGATGGCGAAAACGCCGTCGCTGAACGCCTCGACCCGGCTCGATTCATTCACCGGGTGAACTGAACCCGACGCGGCCGGATTCTTCAACTTCCTTGTGACACAAGGCTGTACGCCTCCGCCCGGCTAGTGGTAGGAAAGTTTCCTAACAAAACAGTGAACGACGAACTCCCCCAGGAGGTCTGGTGCTCACCCCCCACCACAGCGCCCTCGCACGTCGTCTCAGGATCACCGCGTCCGCCGTGCTCGGAGCCGCCGTGATCGCCGTACCCGCGGCCACGGCCACCGCCGCGACCAGCCACAATGCCCCCATGGCAGCAGCGGCGACCGGGCTCGACGACCCGGCCAAGAAGGAAATAGCGATGGAGCTCGTCTCCAGCGCGGAGAACTCCTCACTGAACTGGAAGGCCCAGTACAAGTACATCGAGGACATCGACGACGGCCGGGGCTACACCGCCGGCATCATCGGATTCTGTTCCGGCACCGGCGACATGCTCGACCTCGTCGAGCTCTACTCCGCCCGCGAGCCCGGGAACGTGCTCCAGAAGTACCTGCCCGCGCTGCGCAAGGTGAACGGGAGCGACTCGCACGCCGGGCTCGACCCCAACTTCACCAAGGACTGGAAGACGGCCTCCTCGGAGACCGCCTTCAAGAACGCCCAGAACGACGAGCGGGACCGGGTCTACTTCAACCCCGCCGTCAAGCAGGGCAAGGCCGACGGAGTGGGCACGCTCGGGCAGTTCATGTACTACGACGCCATCGTCATGCACGGCGACGGCACCGACCCCACCAGCTTCAGCAGCATCCGCAAGAAGGCACTCGCCAAGGCGAAGCCGCCGTCCCAGGGCGGCGACGAGACGAAGTACCTGGGCGCCTTCCTCGACGCCCGCGTCTGGGCGATGAAGCAGGAGGAGGCGCACAGCGACACCAGCCGCGTCGACACCGAGCAGCGGGTGTTCCTGAAGAAGGGCAACCTCAACCTGAACACGCCGCTTGACTGGAAGGTCTACGGCGACCCGTACCACATCGGCTGATCCGGCCGGACGCCAGAGCGGCGCGTACGGCACGGGTAGGTGTCGTACGCGCCGCTCACGCGCGGGCCAGGGCCTGTCCGGTGGGCTCAGTGCGCGGCCACCACGGGTTCCGGAAGCACCGCGGAGTGCGAACTCGCCTTCCTGCCAAGGTGGTTGAAGGCCAGGTTGAGCACGATCGCGACCACACAGCCGGTGGATATGCCGGAGTCGAGCACCACCCGGACGTTCTCCGGGAAGGCGTGGTAGAAGGTGGGCGCGGCGATCGGGATCAGCCCGATACCGAGGGCGGCCGCGACGATCAGGGCGTTCTCGCCCTGCTCCAGGGCCGCCGTGGCCAGCGTCTGGATGCCGCTCGCCGCGACCGAGCCGAAGAGCACGATGCCCGCGCCGCCGAGCACCGGCAGCGGCACCAGCGCGATCACGGAGGCGGCCACCGGGCACAGGCCCAGCAGGATGAGGATGCCGCCGCCGGTGGCGACCACGAAGCGGCTGCGCACCTTGGTCATCGCGACCAGGCCGATGTTCTGCGCGAAGGCACTGGCCATGAAGCCGTTGAAGAGCGGGCTGAGCGCGCTGCCGAGGGTGTCGGCCCGCAGCCCGCCCTCGATGGTCCGCTTGTCGGCCGGCCGCCCGACGATCTTGCCGAGCGCCAGCATGTCGGCGGTCGACTCGGTCATGCAGACCAGCATCACGATGCACATCGAGACGATGGCGGCGGCCTCGAAGTGCGGGGCGCCGAAGTGGAACGGCGTCGGGAAGCCGACCGCGTCCGCGCCGCGGATCGCGTCCAGACCGGTCATGCCGAACGGCACGGCGACCAGGGTGCCGACGACCAGGCCGAGCAGGATGGCGATCTGCTGGAGGAACCCGCGGAGCAGCCTGCGCAGCGCGAGCACGATCACCAGGGTGAGCGCGGCCATGCCGATGTTCTTCATCGAACCGTAGTCGTGGGCGGCCGAGTTGCCGCCCTGCGCCCAGCGGAAGGCGACCGGCAGCAGCGAGACGCCTATCAGCGTGATCACGGTGCCGGTGACCACGGGCGGGAAGAAGCGGAGCAGCCTGCTGAAGTACGGGGCGAGCACGAAGCCGAGCACACTGGCGACGATCACCGCCCCGAAGATGACCGCCATGCCCTCGTGGCCGCGGTCCTTGCCGATGGCGATCATCGGGGTGACACCGGCGAACGAGACGCCGTTGACGAACGGGAGGCGGGCGCCGACCTTCCAGAACCCGAGGGTCTGGAGCAGGGTGGCGAGCCCGGCGGTGAAGAGGCTCGCGCCGATCAGGAACGCGGTCTCCTGGGGGGGGAGCCCTACGGCGGGCCCGACGACCATGGGCGGGGCCACCACGCCCGCGTACATCGCGGCCACGTGCTGGAGGCCGCTGGTGAACATCCTCAGTGGGGGCAGGGTCTCGTCGACCGGGTGCTTCTGACTGGCGGGGTCGGGGGTGACTGCATCGTTGCGAAACCTGGGCTGCGGAGCCACGGGCGGTTCCTCCGGTCGGTGACGCGTCGGCGGTGACGCGGGTGTCAGGGAGGTGGTGCAGTGTGACGCGTGCGTGATGCGGCGGTGTTACGTATCCCGTACGGCAGGGTCTCGTACGGGATACGGGTGCGGCGGAACGGCGGTGCCCCGTGCGGGGATGGGCACGGGTCACCGTCCCGGAGAGTGCGCACGTCCATGTGGTGCGCACCCCCCGGGCGCGGCTGCCGCGGACCCCGCTCGGGTCCACGGCTACCGGCCGAGGGCCGTCCCCCTCGGCCGGACTCCTGGGCGGGAATCCCGGGCCGGGATCAGTCCTGCGCGGCGATCCGCGCGAGGCGCTGCGCCTCGTCCCGCGTGGCGCGGGCGATGGCGTCCTCGTCGACGTTGAGGAGGCGGTTGTCCTCGACGATCTGCCTGCCGTTGACGAACGACGCCGTCACCGGGGCGGCGGCGCCGAAGACCAGGGCGGTCACCGGGTCGGCGATGGAGGCGTGGGCCAGGGTGTCGAGCTTCCAGAGCACGAAGTCGGCGAGCTTGCCCGCTTCGAGGGAGCCGATCTCGGCCGCGCGGCCGAGCACCTGGGCGCCGCCGTACGTACCGAGCCGCAGCGCCTGGCGGGCGTTGAGGGCGGCCTCGCGGTGCGCGCCGAGGCGGTTGATCAGGAGCGCGTTGCGCAGTTCGGTGTGGAGCTCGCCGGACTCGTTGGAGGCGGTGCCGTCGACACCGAGACCGACCGGGACACCCGCCTTCAGCATGTCGGGGACGCGGGCGATGCCCGCCGCGAGGCGCGCGTTGGAGGACGGGCAGTGCGCCACGCCGGTGCCGGTGCGGGCGAACGCGGCGATGTCCGAGTCGTTCATGTGGACGCAGTGCGCCATCCACACGTCCTGGCCGAGCCAGCCGGTGGACTCGAAGTAGTCGGTGGGGCCCATACCGAACAGCTCCTTGCAGAACTGCTCCTCCTCCACGGTCTCCGAGCCGTGGGTGTGCAGCCGTACGCCCTTGCGGCGGGCCAGCTCCGCGCCCTGCTTCATGAGTTCGGTGGAGACCGAGAACGGCGAGCAGGGGGCGACGGCGACCTGGGTCATCGCGCCGAACGAGGCGTCGTGGAACCGGTCGACGGTCTCCTCGGTCCCGGCGAGCGCGCCCTCCAGGGTCTCGACGGCGAAGTCCGGCGGCAGACCGCCGTCCTTCTTGCTGCGGTCCATGGAGCCGCGGGCCAGCGTGAAGCGGACGCCCATCTCGGAGGCGGCGCCGATGATCGCGCCGGACAGGTCGCCCGCGTTCCGCGGGTAGACGTAATGGTGGTCCATCGCGGTGGTGACACCGCCGCGGGCCATCATGGCGAGCGAGCCCTGCGCGGCGACACGGCCCATCTGCTCGTCGATGCGTGCCCAGGTGGGGTAGAGCGCCACGAGCCAGTTGAAGAGGTTGTGGTCGGTGGCCAGGCCGCGCGTGATCCACTGGTAGAAGTGGTGGTGCGTGTTGACCAGACCGGGGGTCACCAGGTGGCCGGTGCCGTCGATACGGCGGACCACGCTCGTAAGGCCCTCCGGGGCCCTGCCCGCGCCGATCGACTCGATCGTGTTGCCGGCGACGACGAGGTAGCCCGAGGCGTACTCGGTGTCGTCGGCGTCTACGGTCGCGATCGCGCAGTTCTCGATGACGATGCGCTGGGCTGCCGATGGTGCCATCGTGCTTCCTCTTCTTTCACTGAAAAAACGAGTGGGCACGGCAGGACCCTGGAGGATTTGAGTGCCGTGGGCCGGGCGCCCCACGGGTGCCGAGAGAGGGAAGGCGCCCCGGGCGGCGGGGTCCGGGGGCGCTCCGCGTCAGAGGTTGGTCATGTCGACCGGGATCCGCGGCTCGACGCCGTCCCGCAGGACGGTGGCCTCGATCAGACCGTAGGGCCGGTCGGCCGCGAAGTAGACCTCGTTGTCGTTCTTGAGCCCGAACGGTTCGAGGTCGACCAGGAAGTGGTGGTTGTTCGGCAGCGAGAAGCGGATCTCGTCGATCTCGCTGCGGCTGTTGATCACCCGCGAACCCATCTGGTACAGGGTCTGCTGGAGCGAGAGGGAGTACGTCTCGGCGAAGGCCTGCAGGATGTGCTTCTTGGCCTGCTCGTACGACTTCTCCCAGTTGGGCATCCGGTCCTCGTCGCTGGTCCAGTGGTAACGCCAGGCGGCGGAGACGTCGGTGCACAGGATGCGGTCGTACGCCTCCTTCAGCGTCGTGTACCTGTCCTTGACGTAGCCCCAGAACTCCGAGTGGGTGGAGTTCATGACCGTGAGGTCCTTGAGGCCGGAGACGACCTCCCAGCTCTCACCGTCGAAGGTGATCTGGGTGGTGCGCAGCTCCTGGCCCTTGCGGGCGAAGGAGTGGCGTACCTCGTCCGAGCCGATGAACTTGGAGTTGGCGTCGGAGGTGGCGATCCGCTCCCAGGCGTACTCCTCGATACGGATGCGCGCCCGGTGGATCGGCTCCTGCGACGTCACGAAGTGACGGGCGAGGTGGATGCCGAACTGCTCGGCGGACTCGATGCCGTGCTCCTTGGCGAAGGCGAACACCGTGTTCTTGGTGGTGTCCGTCGGCAGGACGTTCGCGTTCGAGCCGGAGTAGTGGACGTCGTCCATGTCGCCGGAGAGGGCGACCGAGACGTTCAGGTCCTTGATGTGGTGGGTGTCGCCGTCCCGCGTGATCTTGACGACGCGGTTCTCTGCTTTGCCGTACTGGTTCTGGCCGAGAATCGTGGGCATGTCTGCTAGCTCCCTCGGTAAACGGAGTAGCCGAACGGGTTGAGCAGCAGCGGTACGTGGAAGTGCTCGCCCGGTACGACGGCGAACGTGATCGCCACCTCCGGGAAGAACGCACCGCTGTCCCTTACGCGGGGGGCGTCCTGCTGCGCCTCGGCTTGCTTCTTGTCGTCCTTGTCGAAGTACTGCCCGACCTCGAAGTCGAGCCGTACGTGGGTCGTGCCCTCCGGCAGCGCCGGCAGGTCCTTGCAGCGCCCGTCCGCGTCGGTCGCGGAGCCGCCGAGCGCCACCCACCCGGCGTCGCGGCCCGAGCGGGCGGCGAGCGAGATGGCGACGCCCCCGGCGGGGCGCCCGATGCTGGTGTCCAGGATGTGCGTGGACACCGAAGCGGAGTTCGCAGAACTCACAGCGCTCATCAGTCCCTGTCCTCTTCTTCCGCTGTTTCCACGAGACGGGTCAGCCGGATTCGGTTGATCTTCCCGAGTTCGGCGCGCACGATCTCGCGCTCCGCCTCGGCGGTGTTGCCGATCCTGGCCTTCATCGCGTCGCGCATCTGCTCACCGGTGGCCCCGGTGGCGCAGATCAGGAAGACATGGCCGAACCTGTCCTGGTAGGCCAGGTTGAGTTCGAGCATCTCGGCCTTGAGCTCCTCCGTGGCGCCGGCCATCCCCCGCTGCTCGCGGGCGGAGGCCGGATCGCCCGGCTTCGGCCGCCCGATCGGCGCGTGCCCGGCCATCGCCTCTTCGAGGTCCGCCGCGGTCAGCTCGGCCATGGCGGCGTCGCCTGCGGTGAAGAGCTCGTCGGCGGTGGCGTACGGGCGCCGGGCGAGCAGCTTGCTCCCCCATACCGAGCTGGCGCACACCTCGTGGAGCGCGGCGAGCGCCGTGGTGTCGTCGGAGGTGTTGAACCGGGCGAGGCCCGGCGTCGAGGTCGAAGTCACGAACGGCCTCCGTGGCCTTGGTGCTGTACGGGCTGCGGACAGCTAACGCCCTCGGAAACATCCCGTCAACACTTTGTTGAAAACTTGGAGCAACAAAAAGCCGCCGCCCGGGAATCCGGACGGCGGCTGCGCGAGCACGGCTCGCGGGCGGGCGTTCTCACTCGCCTTTCGCGGCGTTTTCCCTGTTCAGGTAGTTGTACACGGTGAACCGGCTCACCCCGAGGGCGGACGCGACGGTCTCCACCCCATGGCGTACGGAGAAGGCTCCGCGCGCCTCCAGGGTCCGTACGACCGACTGCTTGGCCTTGCGGTCGAGCTCGGCCAGCGGCCTGCCGTGGCGGCGCTCCATGGCGGCCAGGATGTGGTCGAGGGAGTCCGACAGCTGCGGCAGCCGGACGGCGATGACGTCCTCGCCCTCCCAGCTGAGCACCACGTCGTCGGGCTGGGCCTGCTCGGGCCCGAGTATCTCCGCCCCCATGGCGTCCACCAGCGGCTTGACCGCCGTGACCAGCGGGTGGTCGGCAGGCTCGGTCACTTCTCGCCCTCCCCCACCACGTTGACCTGGAGCGACACCCGGGTGGCACCGGCCGCCAGGGACTTGCGCAGCAGCGCGTCGACGGCGGTGAGCACCTGGTCGGCGCCGCCCTCGGCGGTGTTGCCGAAGGGGCCCACGTCCACGGCGTCGAGCGCCGCCGTCTGCAGGACCTCGCGGGCGGCCACGGCATGCGGGGGCGCCTCGTCCAGGTCGAAGGGCTCGGTCGTGAACTCCACTCTCAATCGCACGCGCACAACCTACTGCGCGGATTCGGAAATCCTGGCAGGCCAATCGGAGGGGGCCCCTTGACAAGCCCGCCGCCCGCCCTGCAACCTTCCATCAAGCAGAAACTAACTTCCGCAATACGGAAGGAGCGCCGACCCTCATGGCCCCTTTTCTTGAGCATGGACGCGGCTCGGACCAGCGCTTCGATGTGAACCTCTCGATCCTCTTCACCGAACTCCCGCTCCTGGAGCGCCCTGCGGCGGCCGCCGCGGCGGGCTTCACGGCGGTCGAGCTGTGGTGGCCCTGGATCGAGACCCCCACCCCGGCGCAGGCCGAGCTCGACGCCCTGAAGAAGGCGCTCGACGAGGCCGGAACCCAGCTGGTGGGCCTGAACTTCTACGCGGGCGCCCTGCCGGGCCCCGACCGCGGAGCCCTCTCCGTACCCGGCGAGGAGTCGGACCGCTTCCGCGCCAACATCGAGGTCGCGGCGGACTTCGCCGCCTCGGTGGGCTGCGAGGCGCTCAACGCGCTGTACGGCAACCGGGTGGAGGGGGCCGACCCGCAGGTGCAGGACGCGCTCGCGCTGGAGAACCTGGTGCGGGCCGCCCGCGCCGCCGACCGCATCGGTGCGATCCTCCTGATCGAGGCCCTCAACAAGCCGGAGTCGCCGCTCTACCCGCTGGTGAGCGCCCCTTCCGCGATCGAGGTCGTCGACAAGGTCAACGCGGCGACCGGACTCGGCAACGCCAAGTTCCTCCTCGACATCTACCACCTGTCGATGAACGGCGAGGACGTCTCCCAGGTCATCGAGGCCTACGCGGACAAGACCGGCCATGTGCAGATCGCCGACAACCCGGGCCGCGGCGCGCCGGGCACCGGCTCGCTGCCCCTTGAGGCGCTCCTCGACCAGCTCGCGAAGGCCGGTTACGACGGCTGGGTGGGCCTGGAGTACAAGGCCGCCGACGCCGCGGCCTCCTTCGAGTGGCTCCCGGCCGAGGCCCGCGCGGCCCGCTGAGGCCGTGGGCTCCCGGTTTCCGGCGGCCCCCTGAACTTCTTGACGTACCACAGCAGTCAGAGAGGCACCCCCATGAGCAACCCTGCTGGTTCTTCCCAGCCCGCCCGCCCGGCGATCGCATGGATCGGCCTCGGCATCATGGGCTCCCCCATGGCCGAGAACCTGATCAAGGCGGGTTACTCCGTCACCGGCTTCACGCTGGAGCAGGACAAGCTGGACCGCCTGGCCGCCGCCGGTGGCACCGCGGCCGCCTCGATCGCCGACGCGGTCAAGGACGCGGACGTGATCATCACCATGGTCCCGGCGTCCCCGCAGGTCGAGGCGATCGCCTACGGTGAGGCCGGCATCCTGGCCAACGCCAGGCAGGGCGCCCTCCTGATCGACATGTCCTCGATCACCCCGCAGACCTCGGTCGACCTGGCCAAGAACGCCAAGGAGAAGGGCATCCGCGTCCTGGACGCCCCGGTCTCCGGCGGCGAGGCAGGCGCCATCGAGGCCGTGCTCTCCATCATGGTCGGCGGCGAGAAGGCCGACTTCGACGAGGCCAAGGGCATCTTCGACGCGCTGGGCAAGACCATCGTGCTCTGCGGCCCGCACGGCTCCGGCCAGACGGTGAAGGCCGCCAACCAGCTGATCGTGGCGGTCAACATCCAGGCGTGCGCCGAGGCCGTGGTCTTCCTGGAGAAGTCCGGGGTGGACCTCGCCGCGGCGCTCGACGTCCTCAACGGCGGTCTGGCCGGCTCGACCGTACTGACCCGCAAGAAGGACAACTTCCTCAACCGGAACTTCGCGCCGGGCTTCCGCATCGACCTGCACCACAAGGACATGGGCATCGTCACCGACGCCGCCCGCAACGTCGGTGCGGCGCTCCCGGTCGGCGCGGTCGTCGCCCAGCTGGTGGCCTCGCTGCGCGCCCAGGGTGACGGCGGTCTCGACCACTCGGCGCTGCTGCGCGCGGTCGAGCGCCTCTCGGGCGCCCAGGTCTGAGCGTCCCAGGTCTGAGCGCCCAGGCCTGAGCCTTCGGGCCCCTCTCGACTTCCGGGCGGCGGTGGCGCCGACACCTGTCCTGTCGCGCCCAGGCGTCACCGCCGCCCGGAACACCCACACCCCAATTTCAACAAACTGTTGACGTTCGCTTCGGGGCGTACTTACGCTCCAGACACCGCAGACCGCTCAGCAGTGCAGCTCCGTACGGAAGGTCACGATGTCGAAGCGCGTGCTTAGGACCGAGTCCGGCGCCCCCGTCGCCGACAACCAGAACTCCGCCACCGCCGGCGTCGGTGGCCCCATCCTCCTCCAGGACCAGCACCTGCTGGAGAAGCTCGCGCGCTTCAACCGTGAGCGGATCCCGGAGCGCGTGGTCCACGCCCGCGGCTCCGGCGCGTACGGCTACTTCGAGGTGACCGACGACGTCACCGGCTTCACCAGGGCCGACTTCCTCTCGCAGGTCGGCAAGCGCACCGAGACGTTCATCCGCTTCTCCACCGTGGCGGACTCGCTCGGCGGCGCGGACGCGGTCCGCGACCCGCGGGGGTTCGCGCTGAAGTTCTACACGGAGGAGGGCAACTACGACCTCGTAGGCAACAACACGCCCGTCTTCTTCATCAAGGACCCCATCAAGTTCCCCGACTTCATCCACTCCCAGAAGCGCGACCCGTTCACGGGCAGGCAGGAGCCGGACAACGTCTGGGACTTCTGGGCGCACGCCCCCGAGGCGACGCACCAGATCACCTGGCTGATGGGCGACCGCGGCATCCCCGCGTCGTACCGCCACATGAACGGCTACGGCTCGCACACCTACCAGTGGACGAACGGGGCGGGCGAGGCCTTCTTCGTGAAGTACCACTTCAAGACGAACCAGGGCGTCCGCTCCCTGTCGTCGGAGCAGGCCGCCGAGCTGGTCGGCAAGGACGCGAACAGCCACCAGACCGACCTCCTCCAGGCGATCGAGCGGGGCGTGAACCCGTCCTGGACCCTGTACGTCCAGGTCATGCCGGCCGCCGAGGCCGCCGACTACCGCTTCAACCCCTTCGACCTGACGAAGGTGTGGCCGCACAGCGACTACCCGCTGCAGCGGGTGGGCCGCCTGGTTCTGGACCGCAACCCGGACAACGTGTTCGCCGAGGTCGAGCAGGCGGCCTTCTCCCCGAACAACTTCGTTCCCGGCATCGGCCCCTCCCCCGACAAGATGCTCCAGGGCCGCCTCTTCGCGTACGCGGACGCGCACCGCTACCGCCTGGGCGTCAACCACACCCAGCTCGCCGTGAACGCCCCCAAGGCGACGGAGGCCGACAACTACGGCCGCGACGGCCTGATGGCGACCCGCAACGGCCGCCGCTCGGACAAGAACTACGAGCCCAACTCCTACGCGGGCCCGTCCCAGACGGACGCGGCGCTCTCCGCCCCGCTGGCGATCGCGGGCTGGACCGGCACCCACGCGGCCGCGTCCCACGTCAAGGACGACGACTTCTTCCAGGCGGGCGAGCTGTACCGCCTGATGTCGGACGACGAGAAGTCCCGTCTGATCGCCAACATCGCCGGCGGCCTCTCCCAGGTCTCCCGCGACGACGTGATCGAGAAGAACCTCGCCCACTTCCACGCGGCGGACGCCGAGTACGGCAAGCGCGTGGAGGAATCGGTCCGCGCCCTGCGCGAGGACTGAGGGCCTCCTCCTCCCAGACCGCGTACGGGATTTGACGGGAGGTCAGCTCTCGTACGCTGTCCGAACCGCCGACCCGGATGAGGGGTGGCCGGTGGCTTCGGACGACTCGGTGATCGCGGCGGCGAGACGATGCCAGTGCGGTGGTCAAGGTCTGCCCCGGCCCCTTCTTGACCTGAAAGAAGGCACGCCGGGCCACACCGATCGCCCCGCCGCCGCGATCCCGCACCACGGGCTCGGGGGCCCGTAACCATCCCGGCACGGGCTGTGGAGAGCCCGCGCCCCCTCCCCCACTCGGCCCCGCCCGGCGGTGCGAACGACCACTTCTCCCGGCCGCGCTCGCACTGCTCCACAGGCTTCGCCCGGCCGCGCCGGCTCCGTCCGCCGGCCCCCTCCCCCACCAAGCCCCGCCCGGCGGTGCGAACGCCCTGTCGCGCCGGCCTCGTTCCGTCGGGCGGTCACCACTTCAGAGCCGGGCGCCGGGTTCGGTTTACGGTCCCGAATCGAGCGCTCGATGATCAAGGCCCTGCCTGTGCTTTCAGGTGGGCCTTGATCTTTGTCGGAGACGTGGGAACACCCTGGGAGCCGGGGCAAGCGCAACGGCCCTGCCCACCCCCGGTTGCGCGCAACGATCCACCTCCGCACCGGATTCGCAATCTGCGGCAATCGCCGCACGGTTCCCGGCCATCCGACGCATCCTGGTTGCCCGACCAGCGCAGACGGAGGCCGGCATGACGCTCAAGTTCCTCGGCACGACCAGTGACGATGGCGACTGTCCCACCCTGTACGAAGTCGTCGAGACAGGCGACATCGTGGTCCAGGGCGACCGCCTCACCGACCCAGACCACCTTCGCCAGCTGCGGGATGTGAAGCGCTCGGAAACCTTCGTCGTCATCCCGCGCGCGCTCCTGACCCGCTTCGCCCCGAGGGAGTGACATGCCGGACCTGATCCCCTTCACCACAGCGGCTCACCTCTTCACCGACTTCGAGCACACGGCGTGGCGCCTGGAGACCCGCCGCGGCTATGCCTCCGACCGCAACGGGCCCAACTGGCCACGCTGGCTGCGCGGAGAGGATGTCAGCCACGACCCGCCGGACGGGTGGCGGCGGAACATCGCGGCGCAGACGGCAGCCGGGAAGAGGTTCGAGCGCGTCCGGGTCGTCGACGACCCGCCCACCGAAGGGCAGCGGTTCCTTCTTGCCAGGGCACCGGGCAACACCTCGGCCGGAGAGGACATCCGCAACCTCTACCGGACGGACGCCGACCGCCTCGGCCTGCCCGCCTTCGACTTCTGGTTGTTCGACAGCCGCCTCGTCATGCGGTTCGTGTTCGACGAGTCCGACACCACGCTTGGGGTCGTCCTCAGTGAGGATCCCGCCGACGTCGTCGCAGCCTGCCAGGCTCGTGACGCCGCCTGGCATTACGCAGTCCGCACCGCGGACTTCGCCACGACGGTACGTTCCCCTGTGTGAGCACCGATTTCCAATCCGCACGAGTAGGCCTCGGTGCGCGGCTGCGTGAGTTGCGCACCGAGGCCGGGTTCGACGGCAAGGGCATCGCCGCGGCGCTCGGGTGGCAGCGCTCGAAGGTGTCACGGCTGGAGAACGGGAAGCAGACCCCGTCGAGGAATGATCTCAAGGAGTGGGCGCAGGCGGTCGGCCGACCGGACGTGTCCGGCGAGCTGACGGGGCGCCTCGCCGGGTTGGAGACGCAATACCGCTCTTGGCGCCGCCAGCTCATCGGTGGACACCGGGCCCGCCAGGAGCTCGGGATCGCCGAGAGCGCCGCGACGCGGACAATCCGTGGCCTTGAGGTCACGCGGATTCCCGGCCTTTTCCAGACAGCCGAGTACGCCCGCCACACCTTCCAGGCGAACGCCGAGTTCCGGCAGACCCCGCGGGACGTCGAGGACGCGGTCCGTGCCCGGATCCGCCGCCAGGACGTCCTCTACGAACCCGGCCGCAGGTTCCGCTTCCTGGTCTGGGAGGGGGCTCTGTACATCGTCACGTGCCCTCACGCGGTGATGGCCGCGCAACTCGACCGGCTGGCCGGGCTGATCGGCCTCGACACGATCGAGCTCGGCATCATCCCGTTCGGAGCACGGTTGCGCCGCTCCCCCTCACACGGCTTCTGGATCTATGATCAGAGGCTGGTCATCGTCGAGACGATCAACACGGAGATGTGGCTCGACGATCAGGGCAGCATCGCCCTGTACGCGCGGGCATGGGACTGGGTATCGGAAGCGGCGGTCTACGGTCCGCGGGCACGCCGCCTCATCGGCCGCGCGAAGGCGTCGATGGAGCTTTCGTAGCAACCGGTCGCAACCCCTTGACCAGCAGACGCAATCACGCGCAATCAGCCCTCAGAAGCGCGGCCGGCACGCCTAACTTCCTGGCCATGGCCCCACACGCACACCATCAGCAACAGCAACAGCCGGACAACGACCCGGCCCAGTACCGGACCTGCGAGGTCTGCCACGAGTCAGGCGCCGACATCGCCACCCGCATGTTCGTCGCCGACTACGGCGGCGACCACACCGACTACGCGCACGCCGACTGCGCCGAGGCGGCCGGGGCCGGGGTGATCTCGCCGTGATCGACCGGGCAGGAAGTGCCATCACGGACTGGCTCGCCTCCGCGCACGGCGTGCCGGCTCAGGCCCGGCGGGAGTTCGATGTGGGTATCGCGCTCGTGCCGACCGGCACCAAGTTCGACGCGATTCGCCTGCCCGCCGACCTCGTCCACGCCGCAGCCGGCAGCAAGGATCCGGACGCCGTCGCCGTGTTCCTCGCCGAGGTCCTGGAGGACGGGGCGGTCATCCACGACGCGTACGGGGTCGGCGTCTGGTACTACGCACTGGTTCCGCTGGGCACGCACGCCGCCTGGCTGGTGCCCGGCGTCGAGTGTCTGGAGCCGGGGACGTGGCTGGGGGTGCCGCGCGTCGACCTGACCGCCCGGCCCGGCCCGTACTGGGCACTGCCGCCGAGCACCGTGGGCAGCGTGTGCTCTGCGCGGGGCGTCGCCGACCTGGCGGCGCTCGGGCAGGCCAGGCTTCGCCAGACGCCACCGGCGGAGCGGACGCCGTGAGCCCCCGCTCGGTGATCCGTTACGCCGAATGGGTGCTCGGCAGGGACACGACTCCGGGCGCGTCCGGCCCGGTCTACCTGATGGAGTGCACGACGTGCCTCGACGCCTCCCCGCCCGCCGACACCAGCGACGGGCCGGAGGACTGGGCGATCAAGCACACCGCCCGGTATCACGACCACGGCGGCTTCCGGGCCCTGGTGACCTCGTTCGCCCGGGTCACCCCGGCCCCGGGCAACCCCTTGTACAAGTTGTACCAGGAGTCGGCGTCCCGGGGTGCAGCCGACTCCTTGCAGTAGTCGACCATTTCCGTCCCGCCACGCCAGGCATGATCAAGGCCCCGTCCGCTCAACACGGAACAGGGCCTTGGTGGGGACGTGCGGCTCTGGGTCAGAGGCGGTGCATGCGGGTGTAGGGGCTCAGGATGCGGGCGCGGCGGGATCCGAAGTCGACGAGCATCGCGACTCCGTCCTCCACGCCGACGATCCTGCCCAGGCCGAACTGGTCGTGGGAGACCCGGTCGCCCAAGGCGAAGGTCTTGGCCTGCGGGTCGACCGGAGCTTTGAAGGGACTGGTGGGCAGGTGGCGCCTCGGCGCGGACGGCTGCGTCATGGTCTTTCCAGTATGCGCCGTCCTCGCCCATTGCACCGCCTCTCCTCGTCTCGGATTCGACACGATTGCCCGGGGAGCCCGTCGGAACGCTGCCGGAACGCCCTCCGAAGGCCGTCAGAAACGCCCTCGGATGAACTCGTACGAGTGACTCGAACGAGTGACTCGAACGAGTGAACGGCAACGGCTCCGGCGCCACCCCCACGGGAAGCACCGGAGCCGTCGGTCCAGCGGGCTCGCTCAGCGGCGTCGTACGGCCCTGGGGCGAGTCCAGGGGCGAGTCGTACGGGTATCACCTACGACGGGGCCTACGACAGGTTCCTACGACGTCTGCAGCGGGCGGATCGCCGTCGGCGCGTGCCCCGGCTCCGTCGCCAGCTCCTCGAACTCGTTGATCGCGTCGATCTTGACGCCCATCGAGATGTTGGTGATCCGCTCCAGGATCGCCTCGACGACGACCGGGACGCGGTACTCGGCGGCCAGCTTCTTGGCCTCCTCGAAGGCCGGCAGCAGCTGGTCCGGCTCGGTCACGCGGATCGCCCTGCAGCCGAGGCCCTCGACGACCTTGACGTGGTCGACGCCGTAGACGCCCAGCTCAGGGGAGTTGATGTTCTCGAACTCCAGGTTGACCTGGAAGTTGATGTCCAGGCCGCGCTGGGCCTGGCGGATCAGGCCCAGGTAGGAGTTGTTCACGAGGACGTGGACATACGGGATGTTGTGCTGCGCGCCGACGGCCAGCTCCTCCAGCATGAACTGGAAGTCGTAGTCGCCGGAGAGCGCGACGACCGGGGTCTGCGGGTCCGCCGTGGCGGCGCCGAGCGCGGCCGGGATGGTCCAGCCGAGCGGGCCCGCCTGGCCGCAGTTGATCCAGTGGCGCGGCTTGTAGACGTGCAGCATCTGCGCGCCCGCGATCTGGGAGAGGCCGATGGTGGTGACGTACCGCGTCTCCGGGCCGAAGGCGCGGTTCATCTCCTGGTAGACGCGCTGCGGTTTCAGCGGGACGTTGTCGAAGTGCGTACGCCGCTGGAGCTGTGCCTTGCGCTCCTGGGTCGAGGCCGCCCATGCGCTGCGGTCGGGCAGCTTGCCCGCGGCCTTCAGCTCCTTCGCCACCTCGACGAAGAGCGTGAGCGCGGCCTTGGCGTCGGAGGCGATGCCGTAGTCCGGCGCGAAGATCCTGCCGATCTGGGTCGGCTCGATGTCGACGTGGACGAACGTGCGGCCCTTCGTGTAGACGTCCAGTTCGCCGGTGTGGCGGTTGGCCCAGCGGTTGCCGATGCCGAGGACGAAGTCCGACTCCAGGAAGTTCGCGTTGCCGTAGCGGTGCGAGGTCTGCAGGCCGACCATTCCGGCGTTCAGCTCGTGGTCGTCGGCGAGGATGCCCCAGCCCATCAGGGTCGGGATGACCGGAACACCCGTCAACTCGGCGAATTCCACGAGCAGTTCGGACGCGTCGGCGTTGATGATGCCGCCGCCCGCGACGATCAGCGGGCGTTCGGACTCCAGGAGGAAGCCGAGCGCCTTCTCGACCTGGGCGCGGGTCGCGGACGGCTTGTAGACCGGCAGCGGCTCGTACGTGTCCGGGTCGAAGTCGATCTCGGCGAGCTGGACGTCGATCGGCAGGTCGATGAGGACGGGGCCGGGGCGGCCGGAGCGCATCAGGTGGAACGCCTGCTGGAAGACGCCCGGGACCTGCGCGGCCTCCAGGACCGTGGTCGCCGCCTTCGTCACCGGCTTGGCGATCGAGGCGATGTCGACCGCCTGGAAGTCCTCCTTGTGGAGCTTGGCGACCGGCGCCTGGCCCGTGATGCAGAGGATCGGGATCGAGTCGGCGATGGCGGAGTACAGGCCGGTGATCATGTCGGTGCCGGCGGGGCCGGACGTACCGATGCAGACGCCGATGTTCCCCGCGTTGGCCCGGGTGTACCCCTCGGCCATGTGGGACGCGCCCTCGACGTGGCGGGCCAGCGTGTGCTTGACGCCGCCACCGGCCTTGAGGGCCGCGTAGAAGGGGTTGATCGCCGCGCCCGGCACGCCGAACGCGTTGGTGACGCCTTCGCGCTTGAGGATCTCAACTGCCGCTCGGGCAGCGGTCATACGAGGCATGGAGTGCTCCTGCTTCGGCCTGGCGGATTGGGCTCTGTCGCGCCACCTGAGAGCCGTGATTCCGTAATGCGGAAGTTTAGTTCTGCTATATGGAAGAAACTTAGGGGGGCGTACGCAGGCGCGTCAAGGGATCCCCGAAGACGCCTCCCGGGCGAGCGCGGGTGGGGGACGATGGACCGCACGGGCGGCGAGCACGGGGTGGACGACATGGGCATCGACGGGACCGGCGGAGCCGGCGGCAATGGCGGAACGCAGGGACCCGGCGGGCCGGAGTGGCGCGGCGGGGTGCCCGGTGGCGGGCTCGGCGGGGCCTGGCACCCGGGCGGGGCCGACAGTCCCGGCGGGGCCGGATACCCGGGCGGCCCCGGGCACCACAGCGGAGCCGGGCACCACAGTGACGCCGACAACCCTCGACGCTCAGGCGGGGCCGGATACCCGGGCGGCCCCGGGCACCACAGCGGAGCCGCTTACCCCATGTCCGGGCTCGGGCGAGAGACTCTCGTCGTGCGGTGCCCGATGTGCCGGCGTGAGCACCGGTACGCCGCGACCACCTACCCCTGCCCCTGCGGCGCCCCGCTCGCGCCGCCGCTTCAGCGCGGGGGCGCGCCCGAGCCGATCACCCATCGCACCTGGACCGAGGACTGGGTCGTCGTGCGCTGCGACGCGTGCGGGCGGCAGGACCAGTGGCCGCAGCCGGAGCTGGGGTGCTCGTGCGGCACGGTGCTGCGGATTCCGGTCCGGCCGGTCCCGGCGCCGCCCGCCCGGCCGCCGGTCCACATCCCGGTTCCGCCGACCGCCGCGCCCCCGCGCCCGGCGTTCCGGCCGGTGACGATCCGTACCGCCCGGGACGCGGTGACCGCCGCGGCGCTCTATCTGAAGTGGCTCGGCTTCCGCGAGGTCCTGCAGTCCGAGGCGCGCCCCGCCCCCGGGATCGATCTGCGCGGCCCCGGCCTGGTCGCCCAGGTCGACCCGACGACGCGCCCGGCGTCGCTGCGCGCGGTGGAGTGCCTGTGGCTGAACGCGCTCAGCAGCTCGGCCGCCGGCGTCTACTTCTCACTCGCCGGGTACACCAAGGACGCCCGGGCCCGCGCCGACGAACTGTCCATCCCGCTGTTCGTGATGGACCTGACGGGGGCGCCCCAGCCGGTCAACGACGCGGCGGACGAGCTGGTCGCGACGGGCCCGTGAGCCACAGGCCATAAGCCGGGCCCCTGAGCCGGGGCCCCTGAGCGGGGGGCTCACCGCGCCCCCCGCGCCCAGGCCCCGCCCCCTACTCCCCGTACCCCTCCCTCAGCTCCACCTTCCGCACCTTCCCACTCACCGTCATCGGGAACTCCGTCAGGATCCGCAGCCGTCGCGGCACCTTGTAGTGCGCCAGGCGGTCGCGGCAGAACGCGGCGATGTCCTCCGGCGTGGGCGGGTCCTCGGGGTCGCGCGGGATCACGCAGGCCAGGATCTCCTCGCCGTACTTCTCGTCGGGGACGCCCACCACCTGGACGTCCGCGATCTTCGGGTGGGCGTAGAGGAACTCCTCGATCTCGCGCGGATAGACGTTCTCGCCACCCCGGATGATCATGTCCTTGATCCGGCCGACGATCTGGACGTAACCGTCCTCGCGCAGCACGGCCAGATCGCCCGTGTGCATCCAGCGCCCCGCGTCGATCACCTCGGCGGTCCGCTCCGGCTCGTCCCAGTAGCCGAGCATCACGCTGTAGCCGCGGGTGCACAGCTCGCCCGCCTCGCCGCGCGGCAGCGTGACGCCCGTGGCCGGGTCCACCACCTTCACCTCGATGTGCGGCAGCACCCGCCCCACCGTGCCGGTCCTGCGCTCCAGGCCGTCCTCGACGCGCGTCTGCGTGGAGACCGGGGACGTCTCCGTCATGCCATAGCAGATGGACACCTCGGCCATGTTCATCTCGGCGACGACCCGCTTCATCACCTCGACCGGACACGGCGATCCCGCCATGATCCCGGTACGCAGCGAGGACAGGTCGTACGAGCCGAAGTCCGGCAGGTTCAGCTCGGCGATGAACATCGTGGGCACCCCGTACAGCGAGGTGCACCGCTCCCGCTCCACCGCCCGCAGGGTCGCCGCCGCGTCGAAGGACGGCGCCGGGATCACCACGCAGGCCCCGTGCGAGGTGGCCGCGAGGTTGCCCATGACCATGCCGAAGCAGTGGTAGAACGGCACCGGCACACAGATCCGGTCCCGCTCGGTGTAGGAGATCGACTCCCCCACGAAATAGCCGTTGTTGAGGACGTTGTGGTGGGAGAGCGTCGCCCCCTTGGGGAAGCCGGTGGTCCCCGAGGTGTACTGGATGTTGATCGGGTCGTCGCACGACAACTCGGCCTTCGCCAAAGCCAGTTGATCGGATGTCACAGAAGTGCCCGCTGCCAGGAGCGCCTCCCAGGACGCGTCCCCGATGTAGTGCACCGCCCGCAGCTCCGGGCACTGCGGACGCGCCTGCTCCACCAGCGCCCGGTAGTCGCTCGCCCGGTGCGTCCGCGAGGCGACCAGCAGCGAGATCCCGGCCTGCTTCAGTACGTACGCGAGCTCGTGCGCCCGGTACGCCGGGTTGATGTTCACCATGACCGCGCCGATCCGGGCCGTGGCGTACTGCACGAGCACCCACTCCGGGCAGTTCACCGCCCAGATGCCGACCCGGTCGCCCTTGCGGACCCCGCTGCCGAGCAGCGCGCGGGCCAGGTCGTCGACGTCCGCAGCGAACCGCGTGTACGTCCAGCGCCGCCCGGACTCCACGTCCACCAGCGCCTCGCGGTCCGGCCAGGCGGCGACCGCCCGGTCCAGGTTGGCCCCGATGGTGTCGCCGAGCAGCGGCGTGCCGCCGGTGCCATGGGCGTACGACAGGTCCGTCACCGCAGGTCCCCCTCGTCGTACTCGGCCTTCGAACCCGCCGCCGTCGCCTCGCGCAGCTCGATGCGGCGGATCTTCCCGGAGACCGTCTTGGGCAGTTCGCCGAACTCGATCCGGCGGATGCGCTTGTACGGGGCGAGGACCGCGCGCGAGTGCTCGAACAGCACCTTCGCGGTGTCCGGGCCGGGCTCCCAGCCCGCCGCGAGCACGATGTACGCCTTGGGCACGGCGAGCCGCAGCGGGTCGGGCGCGGGAACGACGGCCGCCTCGGCCACCGCCTCGTGCTCCAGGAGCGCGCTCTCCAGCTCGAACGGCGAGATCTTGTAGTCGGAGGCCTTGAAGACGTCGTCGGCCCGGCCCACATAGGTGATGTAGCCGTCCTCGTCGCGGGACCCGATGTCGCCGGTGCGGTAGTAGCCGCCCGCCATCGACTCGGCCGTACGCTCCGGGTCGCCGTGGTAGCCGGTCATCAGGCCGACCG
Organism: Streptomyces sp. NPDC059994; assembly: GCF_042737755.1. Classification (NCBI taxonomy): domain Bacteria; kingdom Bacillati; phylum Actinomycetota; class Actinomycetes; order Kitasatosporales; family Streptomycetaceae; genus Streptomyces; species Streptomyces sp. NPDC059994. The sequence continues at coordinate 88,723 of NZ_JBHWUR010000014.1, read as the reverse complement.
GCCGGGCCGAGAGGTCGAGGGCGATCTCGCCCTCCGCCGCGCCCGGCTCGCCCGTCACCGGGTCCAGGAGCTCCACCTTGTAGCCGGGGCTCGGCCGTCCCATCGATCCCGTCTTGAGCAACTGGCCGGGGGTGTTGGCTACTTGGACGGCGGTCTCGGTCTGCCCGAAGCCGTCCCGGATGACCCGGCCCCACTCCCGCCGTACCGTCTCGATGACCTCGGGGTTGAGCGGCTCGCCGGCCGCGACGACCTCGCGGGGCGGGTTCCGCAGCGCGCTCAGGTCCGCCTGGATCAGCATCCGCCACACCGTGGGCGGCGCGCAGAAGCTGGTGACGCCCGCCGCGTCCATCGCGGACATGAGCCGGGCGGCGTCGAAGCGTGTGTAGTTGTAGATGAAGACGGTGGCCTCGGCGTTCCACGGGGCGAAGAGGTTCGACCAGGCGTGCTTGGCCCAGCCGGGCGAGGAGATGTTCAGATGCACGTCGCCGGGCCTGAGCCCGATCCAGTACATCGTCGCCAAGTGCCCCACGGGATACGACACATGGGTGTGCTCGACGAGCTTGGGGCGGGCCGTGGTGCCGGAGGTGAAGTAGAGCATCAGCGGGTCGTCGGCCCGGGTGACACCGTCCGGCTCGAACCGCGCGTCCGCCCCGAACGCCCCGTCGAAGTCCAGCCACCCGGGGACGGGTTCGGCGCCCTGCGGATTGACGGCGATCCGGGTGTACTCCCCCGGCACGTCCGCGAACTTGGCCGCGTCCTCGGCCCGCACGATCACGTGCCGGGCGCGCCCGCGCTCGATCCGGTCCCGCAGGTCGGCCGGGCCGAGCAGCGGGGTCGCGGGGATGACGACCGCCCGCAGCTTCATCGCTGCCAGCGCGGTCATCCACAGTTCCCGCTGGTTGCCGAGCATCACGAGGACGCGATCCCCGGCCCGTACCCCTTGGGCGCGCAGCCAGTTGGCGACCTGGTCCGAGCGCAGGGACATCTCGGCGTACGAGAGGGTGATCTCGCGGCCGTCCTCCTCGACGATGTGCAGCGCGGTGGCGTTGTTGCCCTCGGCGATGACGTCGAACCAGTCGAGCGCCCAGTTGAACCGCTCGGGGCGGGGCCAGGTGAACCCCTGGCAGGCCGTCGCGTAGTCCTCGCGGTGCTCCAGCAGGAAGTCCCGTCCGGCCCGGAACTCCTGTGTGGCGTCACGTGCGTCCATGTGCCCTCCTCGTTGCCTGGCCACTCTCTACCACCCTGCGGTGCGTGACCAGGCCTCTTTACCCCCGCAGGGGGGTGCGGGGGAAGTCCGTGCGGCGGATTCCCCCGCCCCCCGGGGGGAGGCGTCCAGGAGGAGAGGCACCCCCTACTTGTCGGCGGTGAGCTTCCCCGCGGCGCCCCAGCTGTCGGCGGGGGTCTCGTGGATCCAGACCTGTACGGTCTCCGCCGGGATCCGGTACGCGTCGACGAACGCGTCCGTGACCCTCTTCACGAGCTCCCGCTTGAGCTCGATGTCGCGCGGGCCCTGCTGAATGGTGACGATCGGCATGACGGTCAACTCCCTTGTCAGCGGCGGCTTCCCGGTTCTCCCGGGCCGCTCACCGGCGTGACCTCAGTCCATCCCATCGAAGTACGCCGACCAAGAAGCAGACCACGACGACAGCGATCAGTTTTCGTGATCGTCGCTGGTCAAAGCGGTAGTTGCGGCAGTGGGGGTCTCGCACGCCTTCAGGAGCAGGTCCAGCTCCGCCGGTGGTGTGCGCGCGTGCACGGCAAGGCCGGTCGGCAGGGCCAGACCCGGGGCGCGGAACGGCAGGAAGGCGACGCGGGGACTGTGCAGCACGCGCGCGTGGGAGGCGTACACCACCGTCCACAGCGGCCGGGCGCCCGCGCCGATCGTGGCGAGCGTGTCCTGGAGCGAGCCGCTCACCGGGCCCGGCAGCGGCTCGAACCCGGCAGCGTGGCAGGCGCCGGCCACCAGGTCGACGAGCGCCGGATTGTTGCGGCGGGCCGTGATGCACAGGCCGAGCCCGGCGAGCTCACCGACCGCGACGTCCGCCGCCCGGGCCAGCGGATGCGCCGCCGGGACCGCCGCGACCAGCGGGTCCTCCCACAGCGGCAGGATCCGCAGGCCCGCCTCGGGCGCGGTGGACCGTACGAACGCCGCGTCCAGGCGGCCGTCCGCGACCTGCTCCAGGCGGTCCCGGGTCGCCGCCGACACCAGCTCGACCGGTGTGCCGGGAGCGAGGGCCGCGAACCGGTCGAGCACCCGGTCGAGGTGGGCCCCTAGGCCCGTGCTGGTGCCCAGACGCAGTCCGGTGCGGCCGCGTACGGCGGCCCGGGCCCGTTCCGCCGCCGCGAGCACCGTGCGCGCCTCGGGCAGCAGCCGCTCCCCGGCGCCGGTGAGGCGGACGTGCCGGGGCGAGCGGTCGAAGAGCTCGGCGCCCAGCTCCCGCTCAAGGCGGCGCACCTGCTGGCTGACGGCCGACTGGACGATGTGCAGCTTCTCGGCGGCCCGCCCGAAGTGCAGTTCCTCGGCGACGGTGACGAAGTAGCTGAGCTGCCGAAGTTCCATGCGGCGACTCTAGCCAGGGTGGATGCGGCGCGGCCGGTGCTGGGGGCCGCGCCAGGGGACCGTCAAAGTCGGGCGGAATGGGATCAACACGGCGTCAGGAGACGGCTCCCGGCGCGGGGAGCGGGCATAACGTCGAAGCGTCGCACACAGCGGCGCCGCACCGACCGGCCTCGTGCCGGCGACCAATCGGCCTCGTACTCCCACCGGAGGGCACCACCATGGAAAGCCTCACCATCGACGACGCGGACCCCGACGAACGCCGCCCGGCAGCAGCCCTTTACGTGCCGGTTCGGCTCGGCTCCGCCGGAGGACAGCAGTTGCGCTTCTCGCGCACCCCGCTCGGCGTACGGACCGCCGTCGGCTTCACCAGCCCCGAGCGGCTGTGCGCGGTGCTCGGGCCCGACCAGAGCTGGATCCGGCTCGCCGAGCCCGCGCTGCGGTCGCTGGCGGCGCCGCTCGGCGTGACCACCGTGACGGTCGACCCGCAGCTCTCGGCCCCGGCCGCCGTACGCGCCGAGCCCGTCGGGCAGCCGTGCGCGCGCCGGGCCGGCCGGGACCCGGACATGGCCGGCGTGCTGCGCGTGACGGGCGCGGCCGCGGCCGTCCGGACCGCCGTCACCGCGATCCACGCGTTCGTGGACTGACGGAGGAATTACCTGATGACAACCGAACCCGGCTCCCTTGTACGGGAGTTGAGCTCACCCTCGGTGTGGCCGGACTCCGCCGTGAGCGCGCCCGGCGGCGATGTGTCGCTCGCCGGGGTGTCCCTGGCCGAGCTGGCCGAACGGCACGGGACGCCGGTGTACGTACTCGACGAGACGGAGGTGCGGTCCCGGGCACGGGCCTGGCGTCGGGCGCTCCCGGACGCCGAGATCGTCTACGCGGCGAAGGCCTTCGTCTCCCGGGCCGTGGTCGACTGGATGGCCGAGGAGGGCCTCGGGCTCGACGTCTGCTCGGCGGGCGAGCTGGAGCTGGCGGCGACCCGCGGCTTCCCGCCCGAGCGCGTCGTACTGCACGGCAACGCCAAGTCCCCACAGGACCTGCGTACGGCCCTGCGCCTCGGCGTGGGCCGGATCGTCATGGACTCGGACTCCGAGATAGCCCGGATCGCGGCCCAAGTCCCCAAGGGCACGGCCCAGAAGGTCCTGGTCCGGGTGCTGCCGGGCATCGAGGCGGGCGCGCACCGGAAGGTCCGGACGGGTGCGGAGGGCCAGAAGTTCGGCCTGTCGATCGCGGGCGGCGACGCGGAGGACGCCGTCGTACGCGTCCTCGGCCAGCCCGGGCTCGAACTCGTCGGTCTGCACTGCCATCTGGGCTCCCAGATCACGTCGACCGAGCCGTACGGGGAGGCGGTGCGCAGGGTGGTCGCGTTCCTGGCCCGCATCCGCGACCGGCACGGCGTCACCCTCCCCGAGCTGGACCTCGGCGGCGGCTTCGCGGCGGCGTACCTGCCGGGCGACCCGGCACCGTCCCCGGCCGCGTACGGACGCCGGATCACCGAGGAACTGGCACGCGCCTGCGCCGAGTTCAATCTTCCACTGCCCCGGCTCACGGTGGAGCCGGGCCGCTCGATCATGGCTCCGGCCGGGGTCGCGCTGTACCGCGTGCTTTCGGTGAAGCGCACCGGCGCGCAGGTGTTCGTCGCGGTCGACGGCGGGATGAGCGACAACCCGCGTCCGGCGCTGTACGGGGCCCGGTACACGGTCCGCGTGGTCGGCCGTACGACGTCGGCGCCTATGCGCGCCACGACGGTGGTCGGGCGCCACTGCGAGGCGGGCGACATCCTGGCGGAGGACGTCGAACTGCCGGACGACGTACGCCCCGGGGACGTCCTGGCCGTACCGGCGTCCGGGGCGTACCAGGTCTCGATGGCGTCCGGCTACAACATGACCGGCCGCCCGCCCGTGGTGGCGGTCGCAGGGGGACGGTCGCGACTGCTGCTGCGACGGGAGACGTTCGAGGACCAGCGGGCGCGGGATGTGGGGGTGTGACGGCCTCCGGGCAGCGGGGGTGCGACGGCCCCTTCCGGCACGGCCCCTTCCGGGGATCCGGGGGGCTCATCCCAAGACGTCCCCGAACCGGACGTCGTACGAGGTGGCCGAGGTCATCTCGGCGAGCAGCCGCTCGCCCTCGGCGGCCACCTCCTCGCGCCGGGCCCGGCCGAGGTCCCCGAACGGCTGAACGGTGAGGACAGCGCGCCCCTCCCCCGCCCCCTTCCCCTCCTCCAGGCGCCACACCCCGGCGAGGAAGCCGTCCACGAGGAGGGTGCAGAAGGCCTGGCTGCCCTTCCAGGTGCGGCCCCAGTGCTCGGCCGGGATCACCCGGGTGCGGTCGGCGTGCGACAGCAGCAGGTTGTCGAACTCGGGCAGGAAGCGGGGCGGCGCCGGGGTGTCCTCGTCGGGACGGGGCGCGTCCGGCAGGTCGAAGAGCTCGACCCCGTTCTCGTCCCGGAAGGTGACGAGTCCGGGCCGCAGCCGCTCGAAGACCTCACCCAGCCGGGTCAGTCCCGCCCAGGTCTGCATGTCCTTGACGGAGGCGGGCCCGAACGCGGCGAGGTAACGCAGCACGGTGTCGTCGGGCGCCGGGACCCGCCCCGGCGCCCGCCCCAGCCAATTCTCGGCGGTGGTCAGCGCCACCCGCCCGCTGCGCCCCCACAGCCCGCGCGGCGTGACCTGCACGAGCGGCAGCGCGCAGCGCGCGGCGAGGGACAGCGCGAAGGGCGTGGCGTCGGGCCACTGCTCGCTCAGCACGTCCCGGATCTCCTTCATGGTGTACGGCCGCTCCTCCACCAGCCCACGCACGGTCGCGGCGAGCCGCTCCAGGTCCACGCCCTCCAGCTGCCCCCGGAACTGCTTGAGCTCGCGGTCCCGGGCCGCCTGGACGAGCGGGCGCAGGGTGAGGACGTCGTCGGCCGTGTGGAGGTGGATGGTGGAGCGCATGGTCACGATCCGTACGAGCTCGCGCGCCTCGATCAGCGCGGAGAGCTGCTCGGGCCGGAAGCCGGTGAGCCGGGACCACAGCGCGAAGTACGGCGGCTTCACGTTCTGCGCCTGTAGCCCGACGAGGTGCGCGACCGCGTCCTTCGGCCCGAGCGCGGAGGTCCGGCGAAGCAGGTGCTGACGGTCGAGGGTGGCGCGGTTGAGGGCGCGGGGGGTGAGGAGGGGGGCGGAGTGGGCGGAAGCGGGGCGTGAGGAGCGCGTTCTCTGCGGGGCCATGGGGGCACGGTAGTGCGGATTTAGGACAGGTTCTGGCCGCGATGAGGAGACGCGGGGGATACGCGCGGGAGCCGGGGCGCCGCCGGGGTGGGCGGCGTCCGCAACGGGGCAACGGGACACGACGGGATACCCCAGTGGTGTCCGGCGCGTCCGGCGAGTCCGGCGCATCCGGCGTATCCGGCGCATCCCGCACGTCCGGCGCATCCGGCGTACGCCAAAGACCTGGATGGCGTCCGGAACGACGCCGAGCCTGTGACATTTGAGCCGTATATCCTGCACCGAGACCAGGCGGGCGCACCCCGGCCCGCTGCGGAACACCGCCGGAAGCGGTCGCGCGCGGGAGGTGAAGCCATGACCGAGCGAGGAGCCGGCCCGGGCCTGGTGACGCCATGAGCGAGCGGGGAGCGCGTCCAGACCAGTCTCCGCCGCCATCGAGGAAACACTCCTGGCGGCGCCAGATCGCCCCGCCGCCGAACCCGCCCGCGTCCACGCCCCCGGCGTCCGCCGCACCGGCCTCCCCCGGGCCTGTACGGCACGACCACCGCAGCGTCGTGGAGTCCGCGCTGTACCGGGACGGCCGCCGCGTCTCGTCCCCCGACACCCTCGCCGAGACCTTCCGCAGGCTGCGCGAGACCCCCGACGGCATGGCGTGGATCGGCCTGCACCGCCCGTCCGAGACCGAACTGCTTTCGCTGGCCGAGGAGTTCGACCTCCACCCGCTCGCGGTGGAGGACGCCCTGGAGGCCCACCAGCGCCCGAAGCTCGAACGGTACGGCGAGACCCTCTTCGTCGTCCTGCGCGCGGCCCGCTATCTGGACGCCCCGGAGGAGGTCGACTTCGGCGAGCTGCACGTCTTCATCGGCCGCGACTTCCTCATCACCGTCCGCCACGGCGCCGCCCCCGACCTGTCGGCAGTGCGCCGCCGCATGGAGGCGACGCCCGAGCTGATGGCCCTGGGCCCGGAGGCGGTGCTGTACGCGATCCTGGACGCGGTGGTGGACGGCTACGTCCCCGTGGTCTCCGGCGTCCAGAACGACATCGACGAGATCGAGACGGAAGTCTTCCGCGGCGACCCCGAGGTGTCCCGCCGCATCTACGAACTCTCCCGCGAAATCGTCGAGTTCCAGCGCGCCACCCGCCCACTCGTCGGCATGCTGCACGGCCTGATGGCCGGATTCGCCAAGTACGGCACGGACGAGGAACTCCAGCGCTACCTCCGCGACGTCGCCGACCACGTCACCCACACCAGCGAACGCGTAGACGGCTTCCGCCAGGCCCTCACGGAGATCCTCACGGTCAACGCGACCCTGGTGACCCAACAACAGAACGCGGAAATGCGTGCGTTGGCGGAGGCGGGCTTCGAACAGAACGAGGAGATCAAGAAGATCTCGTCGTGGGCGGCCATTTTGTTTGCTCCCACGTTGGTGGGAACTATTTACGGCATGAACTTCGAGAACATGCCCGAGCTGGGGTGGAGGTTCGGGTATCCGTTCGCGATTCTGCTGATGGCGGGGGTGTGCGTGAGTCTGTACTTCATCTTCAAGCGGCGGGACTGGCTGTAGCCCGACGCGCGAATCCATAAATCAACTTCGCTGACGCGAACAGATAGGCGGGGCTGCTTTGGCCCCTTGGGGAGAATCTGGGGAGAACGGCGGCACCGGGGAGCAGGACATGGCTGGCCGTCCAGCGCTCGACATCACCCGCGCGGCTTGCCCAGTCCAACTCTCCAGCCGCTCATCGTCACTGATGGTGCTGACCGCGACCCTGCGGACCATCACACGCAGACGGGGAGGGCCCTATGTATGTGGACTCGCCTCTCCTCGCCCCGCAGGAGCAGCTGCCGGCCGGCTTGCCCGCATCGTTGGAGCCACGCCACCGCGGCCGCTCGGGGTTCCGTGGCCTTCGTTGGCAGTGCCACCCTCAATCGAAATTCGACGGACCGGCGGTTCGCGGCCCAGCTGCGTCATGATGCATCTCATACAGCGAAGTATGCCTTTGTGAACTGCAGTTGAGCCTTCCTGGCATGACCTGAACGCGGTGATGAATTGCCTGTCATCATCCCTTGTATGTCAGAGACGATTCCCCCAGCAGCTGAGCGAGTTGCCGCGACCCGCCGCAGCCCTTTGGTGCTCAGCGCCGTTCTGGGCGCCATGGGCGGCGCTTTGATCACTGGCACGGCGTGGTGGGCGACCACCATGAACACTGCCGAGGGGCCATCGGGGCCGCCGTTCGAGGCATCTGGCACGGTGACGGTCTTCGGTTCGTGGGTGCATGGGCAGGCCGGGGAGGGATGCGTGGGGACTGGCGACTTCGCCGACCTACGGGGCGGGACACCCGTCCAGATCGTCGCCCCCAGCGGCCACAAGCTAGCGCTGGGCTCGCTCACCAAGGGCAGGCCGGGCGAGGTGGCGGGGGACAGCTGTTCGTGGTCCGTATCCATCACGGGCGTACCCGGCGGGGCCGCTCAGTACCAAATCTTGGTGGGCGACAGAGATCCAGTTCTAAAGGAAGCCGGTGAACTGCAGTCGGGCTTCAAGCTCTCATACGGCAAGCAAAGCTGACCTCGGCAGTGCACCATTGAATCCGGTCCGTGCCGTGGCAGCACGGATTCAAGCACGACGAGATGTCCGTTTGGGAGCGATTCCCCCGGACCCTCCACTTGATGTCAATGTGACTTCACAGCTCAGAGGAGAGACCAGCAGGGGGTGCTTCGTGATCACGAACGTCGGCTGGGGCAGCATTAGCGGGCCCAAGGGAGCGACATGCGCGCTGCGCGTCCGCGCGAGAGCCTCACCGGCTAAGGGATCTTCTCAATTGGCTTGATCACTAGCCCAATGGTGGGGCGTCTGGCGCCGGACGGGCTGTGCGAGACGTTCAGCATGAGGACCCGGCCGCGCTGGTGCCTCCGCAGCGTGGCGGTCGACACCGCCCCACCATCTCGAACAACGATGCTCGCCCTTTACAGGTCTCCTTGCTCTGAATGTTCATCCGTACGCAGCTCTGCACATGGGTGAGTACGCCGGCACCCCGAGCTCCTCCTCGCCCGGACCAGGCGCGACGCGTGCCAGTTCGCGCAGTCTTCGGCAGTGCGGCTACGTAGCTGCCCGGCTGGTGTCGGTGGTTATGCGTAGGCTTCGCCCATGAGTGAAGGCAGCGGGGGCCTGGGGTCGGCCGGGCAGGGCGGGGGCTTGAGGGTCATTCCGCTCGACGATCCTTTGTATGCGGCACCGGCTCAGGTGACATCGGCGCTATTCGATCCGAAGCTGGGACGTCTGCCGTTCCTCAAGATGCTTCCTGCGGATTTTGAGCGACTTTTGGCGCGGATCCTCGTGGAAGTTGAGGGCTTGCGAGACGTCCGTCTGTTCGGCACCCACGGGCAGAAGGACGACGGTCTGGACGTTGTGGGTCGTGCCGCGGATGGAACCTGGCATGGCTGGCAGGGCAAGCGTTACAAGGCTTATGGCCCTGCCGATCTACAGGCTGCGGTAGAAGACCATACGGTGCGCGGGAGCGGTGAGTTTCCTGTCGAAGAACTCGTGGTGTGCGTGCCGTGCGACATTACACGCCAAGTCACTGTCAAACTACGCAATCTGAATGGGGCGTATCCCAACCTGAATATCGTCCTGCTGGGGCCGGACGACTTGGGCGACAAGCTTCGCAACCGCCTCGACATCGTCACTCAGTTCTTCGGCCAGCAGACGGCTGAGCGTTTCTGCCTGCCTGTGCCCGCCCCGCCGGTCATCGCAGCACCCGGGCTGGACAGGGCTGATCTTGCCGATGCGGCCCGCCGTTCGCCAGCCGAGGCTCTTGGCGTGGACGAACTGCTGGCGGAGGCCACACGGTTCGCCCAGGACAACGACCACCGTGCCGCAGTCGGCAAGCTTGCAGAGGCGGAGGACCTGCTCGTCCGGTCCGGGTTCGACGGTCATGCCGCGTCTGTAGCCCGCCGTCGAGCGGACGCACTGATCAACGCAGGGGATCTGGACGCAGCCGCCGCCTTGCTAAGTCACGCCTTCTGGCAGCGCGTCGACGCAGGCGATACTGACGGGGTCGGCAGCATCAGCCACCGGCTGGGCGAGGCCCTGCGTTCTGCAACCGCAGAGCGCCCAGGTGTGGACACGGCGAGTCACGGCATCGCTTTGCGGCTCTTCACCATCATGGACTGCGCCCAGAACTTGCTGGCGCATCCATTCCCTGAGCCGCAGCTTCCCACTCCCCTTCAGCAGGACCCGGACGGGCTTGAGATCTCGCTGGCCCGTCTCGCGGTGCTGGCCGGTGAAACCTTCGCCTTGGTTGACAGGGAGATGGTCTGGATCAACGAACACGCCGAGCGCTTGATGCAGCTCGCCGACGCGGTGACGGGCGCCGACGATCTGCTCGCCGTGCGGCTGCGCCTCACCGTGGCTGACGCGACCGGCCAGTGGACCGACCTTGTCGACGCCGCGTACCGACGGCGGCATCGGCGGATCCTGTGTGCACTCATCCTCGCCCGGCACGCACGCCATTTGGCCATCAGCGAAGGATTGCCGGGAGCCGCCGAGTTTTGGAAGGAGGCGGTGGAGCTAGCCTGCCTGGACGGCCACAACGCCGACGCGGGTGAGTGGGTCCATGCCCAGCGACTTCTGCACCAGCGGACCGTCGCCGTGGCCCTGCCCGCGATCGACGATCTCGACCTAGCCAAAGCACTGCTGGCGCGACCGGGTCGATCCACGCTGTTGGGTGCCGGGGATCTACTTACTAAAGGCATCGGGGCACTGCACGATAAAAATTTGCGGACCGCTGCCCTGGCCTTGCGTCAGCAGGTCCGTCTCAGCGCTGCTTCAGGACGCTGGTTCGACGAGCACATCGCGCGTCGCAGACTGGCCGAAGTGCTTCTCGAGGTCGGGGAGTTCGACCGGGCAGCCAGCCACGTCGTTACGGTCGGCGAGACCAAGATCGCCAAGAACGTTGCCAAAGTTGCCGCAGAGCATTTCGTGGGTGTCACCCATCGGCTCGGTTCTGGGCCGTACTGGGAGAAAGCAGTGGTATTCCGACTCCTGGGTGAACAGGCTGACCTGCTTCCCGATGCACTCGTCGACGAGGTCGCGGACGCGGCTCTGGCCATCGCTACCGCCGAGGACGTGAGCGAGACTCGATTCCCGGCGGGCAATCCCTCTCCCTACCTCGCAGCGCACGATCTGCTCGCCGCCCTGGCGGGACGCCTCAATCTGCCTCGCGCCGCACAACTCCTCAACGCAATGGAACCCCTGGCACCCCGCCCGAAGGGCACCTACCACCTAACGGATTACGCGCAGGCCACTTTCCTTGCCGAGGTCGCGACCACCCATCCGGATCTTCGCGACAAGGCTCTGGACCAGATCCTGGCGATGCTCGCCGGAAATCTCGGCGACACGAAGGCGCTGCGCTGTGCCAGCGAACTGTTGCACCGATACGGTCAGAGACGTATCGAGGAGCTGTCCTCGCTGGCCGCTGACGGGTCTTGGGCTGCAGCTGAGGCCCTCGCATACCTGGCCGACGCCACATCGGAAGGCCGTCCTCCAAGCGACGAAAGAATCGGACAGGCCAGGCAGGCGCTGGCTCGTCTCACAGCCCCGCGGGCCCACACTCCCGGCCAGATCGGCTTCGGCATCGGAGAGGCAGTCGGCCGGGACGCCGCACAGATCCTCGTGCTGCCCGAGCCCGATCGCATTAAGGCGATCCGCGCCCTGACCGACCGAGGCAGAGGCCATGAAGTCGCATTCGACCGTGCGGACTGCATCGATGCAGCCGCCTCGATTGCGACCACCCTCACACAAGGCGCTGCATCCGATGACCTCTGCCAGACCGCCCTGGAGGCCGCCGACCACGACAGTGGCCCCAACGCTGCCGATCTGGCGATGGGAGGGATGAACCACCAGCTCAGCGCGTTCCGTCTCAACCTGGCATCAACTGACATCAGGGCGCACTGGCTCCTGCTGGCGGCAGCCGTCGCCCACTCCACGGAGCGTGCCGAACAGGTCCGTGAGCGAATCCTCCTTGCCCTGCCGGCGCCCGCCGACGATGGAAGCTATCGACTGGCACAGGCCCTCCAGCTCCTGCCGCGGGAGGTTGTCGCCCCCCACGCTCTGCTGCTTGCCGCGCACCCGCATTGGGCGGTGCGATCACTCAGCGCCATCTTGTGGGCAGGGCAGGCGGAGGCACCCGTCCAACTCGGGTCGTTGCTGGCTCGTGACCCAGACGCGCGAGTTCGGCGCACTCTGGCCACCGAAGTGGCTAGGCGGACTGATCTGCGCGACAGCACCGTGGCAACGTTGCTAGCCGCGGATCCCAGACACAGCGTGCGTAGGCTTCTTGACGGTGATGCCAGCGGCCACCAGTAATCCGTTGAGGGATCGTCTCAACTGGCTTGATCTATAGGCTGGCGATCATGATGGCGACGGTGGGCCATCTGGTGCCAGACGGGTTCTGGGAGTTGTTCAAGTGGGTGGTGCCGGCTTTCCGGTACCGTCCGCAGGGCAGCGGCCGACGCCGCTACGTAGTCGCGAAGTGCTGGCTGCGATTCTGTCTGTGACCACGACCGGCTGTTCCTGGCGGCAACTGCCTTCAGATTTCGGCCCGTCTGAGCCGACCTCGCCGCGGCACGAATCGCGACTCAGCCCCAGGAGTTCCGCCAGGCGCCTCACGGCGACTGGTTGCCGGCAGGTCCAGGCGGACTTCGGCCGACCGCAACCTGGGGGGGAGAGCGACAATCCCTGCCGACCATTCAACCCAGACACCGTGGCGCGCCAGCCGTCCCATCGCAAGCCCGTAGAAACCTTGGAGCCTCCCGGAGAGAATCCAGGACAGCCAGGCCGAGTGCTCGACGCCCAGCGCCTCCCAGCCAAGAGCGTCGGGGGACGTGCGGCTTGTCTCGGCATCGCCGGGCGGCACCTCACTGGTACTCCGTGCCGGACAGCCCTGGAAGGAGGAGCAAGACGATCTTTAAGGCAGGGAGCGTCACCAAGCGAGCACAATAGGGGGTGGAACGACGGGTACTGCGCCACCCGTTGGTCACGCCACGACGACGCCATCAGGAACGTAATCAGGGATTGAGCCAAGCAGTGCATCGACCGCCGCGCGCCCCTTGCCACCCGCCTCCGGCATGAAGTGCGCGTAGTGGTCGAGCGTGATCGTCGGGCTGGAGTGGCCGAGCCAGCGGGCCAGGGTGACGACGGACTCGCCCGCTTCGAGGATGACGGAGGCGAAGGTGTGCCGGAGTACGTGGAATCCATCCTTACGGGACGCCTTCCAGCGCTTGCCCGTCTCCCGCATGGGGATGACCCCGGCTGCGGCGAGGGCCGGCTTCCAGACCTCGTCGTTGAAGATGTTTGCCCGCAGCGCGTTCCCGTACGTCGTCGTCAGGACGAGCGGGAACGTCCGCTTCTCCCGATCCGGCTCCGGCCCGCCCCACGGCAACTCGACCTCGACGGCCGGGTACTGCAGGAAGTACGCGGCCAGCTCGGTGGCGACCGAGCCGGGCATGTCGACGATGCGCGTCTTGCCGCCCTTGGGAAGGGTGAAGTACAAGCGCCCGTTGAGCAGTTGGACCTGTCGGCGTACGCGGATGACCCCGCGCTCGTAGTCGACATCGTCCGGTGAGAGGCCGAAGACCTCTCCCTGCCGCAGCCCGCAGCCGAGCGCGACCACGACCGCGATGCGATAGCGCGCCTTGATCGCGTCCCGCATGCGCTGCGCGGTCTCCAGCGGCCACGCCTCGCGCTGATCCTCCGGCACCTTGGGCCAGCGCACCGACTTGGCACGCATCGGGTTGCGTACGAGGCGCTTGTCGTCGATGGCCGTCTCGAAGATGTTCGAGAGGGTGGTCAGGATCTGCCGGGCGTAGCGGGGCGCGCACTCGCCTTCGAGCGTGGCGACGTAGCCGCGCAGGACGGTCGCCGAAACGTCTCTCAGACCCACCGTGCCGAGGTGCGGGAGGATGTGGAGGCGTACGCGCTCGTCGACGCGCTTGATCGTTCCCGGGGCTCCCCGTACGCCCTCCTTCCAGAAGCGGGTGACGTAGTCGGCCAGCGTGATGGAGCCGTCACGCGGGTCGACGAACTCGCCGCGTTCACTGTCGGTCCCGGCCCTGCGCAGCCACGCCTTGGCGTCCTCCAGGGTGTCGAAGGACATGTTCCGTACGCCCGGTATCCCGGCGACGCGGTACCGCGCCCCCTTTCCGTAGCGAGCGGTGCGCTCCCGTTTGCCGGTGGCGGGGTCCTTCTTCTTGTTGATCCAGCGGTCTTCGATGTAGCCGGCCAAGTACTTCCTTCAGTGTCGGAGATGGGGGTGCCGCTGCTACTGCCGCTGGGGCGTCAGGCGATGGCCGAGGAGTCGATGCGGCGCTGCGGGGCAGCGCTCACGGGGTCCAGGGCCGGGTTGGATCGGGAGTCGGCCAGCTCCTGCTCGCGTATCCAGGCGTCGAGCGCGTCGAGCCGATACGTCACTCGCCCACGGGCTCCCATCCGAAAGCTCGGCGGGCCCTGCCGACGGTGCCGCCAGACGTAAAGCGTGCGCGGTGAAATACCGAGGTAAGCGGCTGCCTCCGGTACGCGGAGAAATGCCCGGTCCACGGCGGAGGTATTCACAAGCGCGACGGAACGATGCGGGGAAATCTGGGCGACTTCAGACAAGAAGGGGTCCTTCGGCTGGAAATGGATTGCGAGCGGACCACCGCGGCGATGGACTTCATGCCGTGGCGGTAACTCCTCGGCGAGATCCCGCTCCACTGGCCGGAGCCCTGCCACGCAAGGGCTCACGGACGCATGCGGACGGGGCCGCGCCGAGTGCCTCAATGGTCTACGGAATCCCCGGTTTCGCTAACCGGGGATCGTCGGCTATATTGCGCCCCGCCGACCGGGCCCGACGGCTGGACACCCCCTCTGAACAGCACGTTCGGTGCCACATCGAGGGCAGCGGCGATGGCGACGAGATCGTCGATGTCGCAGCGTCGGACCCTGCGTTCGATGCGGGAGACGGCAGAGAAGGTCATGGGGCGCCCGAGCGCGGTGACGCGGCTGGCGAGCTGCCGCTGGGAATAGCCGCGGGCGGCGCGAGTGGACTCGATGGCGCGGGCGACGGCCTGTCCGGCGGGCCCGATTTCGATAGGACGTGGGGGCATAGTGGTGTTGTAGCTTCCGCGCCCCGCTCCAGGGAAGGGTTTTTCGTCTGCTGTGAGCGATGTGCCGTGCGACGGCGATTTCGGTGACCGGGGATCTGGGTTTACGGTTTAGCGGGCCGTCCAAAAGTTGTACTGAGTTGTTGAGCAAACTCTGGACTTTCGCGCCCTAGGTGTGGCTGTGTTGTCCACGCACCCCGGCCCCGCCGGTTTTCCTGTCACCGATTTCGAAAGGCGGCCGATCGACATCGCCCGTATCCGCACCATCAAGCCCGAAGCCTTCATATCCGAGTCGCTGGCCGCGGTCAGCGTGACCGCCGAGCGGACCTTCTTCGGGCTGCTCACCCAGGCCGACGACCAGGGCCGCTTCCGCGACCAGGCCGCTGTCATCGCCGGTGCCCTGTGGTCCCTGCGCCCCGAACACGGCCCGCTGGAGGTGGAAGACGACCTCAACCAGCTCCACACGGCCGGTCTGATCTGCCGTTACGAGGGCGAGGACGGCAAGCGGTACCTGCACCTGGTCACTTGGGCCAGGCACCAGAAGATCAACCGGCCCAGCGGAAGCCGCTGCCCGGCCTGCCCCCACCACGAGGGCGGACGTCCCGCGCAGCTTGCCGGGAGCCGTCACGCAGGGCTCACGGAGGCTTCAGTGAGCCCTCCGGGAGTCATCACCGAGGACTCGCGCACCCCGCGGGAGTCTTCCGCGAGGAATGGTGAATCCGCAGGTCAGGAGGTTTTCAGTGAGGTGTCACGAAGGATTCCGGGAGGGCTCACGGAGGACTCGGTGAGCCCTCCTGGTCCGGATCTAGGACCTAGGATCCTGGATCTAGGATCACCTCCGGTGGGGGGCGCGAGCGCCCCCGCCCCCGAGTCCGTCTCAGCCAAGACGCTCATGGCCGAGTACGTCGCCGGATGCCCCCACCGGCCGCCGAGCAGTTTCCTGGGGCATCTCGGCAAGGAGACTGCCCAGCTGCTGGCCGAGGGCATCGACGCGGCGTACGTGCGCGCCGGTCTGAAGCGGCTGCGCGCCAAGGGCCTGCATCCCAGCGTGCTGTCGAGCCTGGTCAACGAGGTCATGAACCCGCCCACGCCAAGCGGCACATCCGGGCACCGGCCGTGGACCAACCCGGTCGACGCGCAGGCCGCGTACGGGGGTGAGCTGTGACCACACAGACCCTCGCTGGCGAGCCCCGCCAACTGGGCGCCGGCGCCATGGCCAAGATGGGGGAGATCGTGGCCGCCCGCGGCATCGGCCCCGCCACCGTGGCCGACGTCGAGCCGTCGCCTGAACCGGTGACCGCGCTGGAGCTGGCTGCTGCCCGCATCCCGCGCCGCTACCGCGACGCCCTGGCCGACCACGCCCAAGTCGCCTCCTGGGTCGAGGAGATCGCGGCTGCCGGGCGGCCGGGGCCGGGCGGGGCACCCGGCATCGCGCACGGCCCGTCGCTGCTGATCGCGGGCCCGACCGGCACCGGCAAGACCTACCAGGCGTACGGCGCCATACGCTCGCTGCTGGGAGCTGGGGTCCGGCTGCGCTGGGAGGCCATCACCACCGCCGAACTACACGCCACCCTGCGCCCCCGCCAGGGCCACGACGGCGAACGCCGCTTCCAGGAACTGGCCCGCAGCCCCCTGCTGCTCCTCGACGACCTTGGCGCCGCCAAGGCATCGGAGTGGACCGAGGAGCTGGCCTACCGGCTCATCGACCACCGGTACGTCCACGAGCTTCCCACCCTCATCACCACCAACGTCCCCATCGCGGACCTGCGCACCGCCGTCGGCGACCGCGTCGCCTCCCGCCTCGCCGAGATGACCCACCGCGTCATCCTGGGAGGCCCCGACCGCCGACGCCGCCCCGCCGCCTGTTAGCAGGCCCTCGCGCCACCGCACACCCCACTCACCTTCACCGTCCGCCCGCGCCCTCCCCTGCCCGCGACGGGCGTGCCGGACCTGCCGGAGACCTCTGCATGACCCCACCCGCCCTGTCCGCCACCCACCTGCTCGCCCTGCCCTCCCTCCCGTTCGGGCGCAACGCCTCCCTGGCTGTCGCCGCCCTGGCCTGCGCGGCCTTCGCCCTGCTGGTGAGCCTGCGTGCAAGGGGCCAGCGCCAAACCCGTAATCCCCAGCGGCGCCGGTCAGCCGCCGTCATCACCGCAGCGGTGGCGGCGCTGATGTGCACCGCCTACAGCGCGGACACCAGCTGGCGGTTCGCCGCCCACTACCTCGGCATGCGCAACACCACCGAACGCGCCACGATGTTCGCCGCCGCCGAACTCGCTCTGTTCGCCATGGCCCTGATGGCCCGTCAGAACTTTCACGGGCCACGGCGGGCCGCCGGCCTGCCGGGCGTCCTGGTGTGGGTGATCACCACCATGCAGGCGATCCCCGCCTACGCCGAGTCCGGCGCCGTCGGCGGCACCATGCGCGCCTTCACCGGCCCGGTCATGGCCGCCGTGCTGTGGCACCTGGCCATGGGCATCGAACTGCGCCAGCACACACCCGGCGCAACCTCCCGAGGGTTCGCCGCCGTCCTCGCCCGCCAGGCCCGCGAACGTCTGCTCGCTCGGCTCGGCATCGTCGAGCAGGACCAGGGCGCCGCCCAGATCATCCGCGAACGGGCCATGCGCCGGGCCGTCACCCTCGCCGCCCGCCTCGCGGAGATGACACCCGAGCAGCGCACCGGGCGGGCGGGCCGACGCACCGTGCGCCGCCTGTCCAAGTCCCTCGCCCGCTCCGGCATCGACACTAACCCACACCTGGACGAACACCTGCTACGCCAGCTCGCCACCCGCCGCCAGGCCGCAGCCCTGGCCACCATCGACCTGCCCAAGCGCTGGGCCCCGCCCACCGGGCAGCCCGTCTGCCCGCCCGCAGCACAGCCCGACCGCTCCCGGGCAGACGCCGAGGAGCGGGCAGCCGCCGACGGGCGGGCAGAAGATCTCGCCCGCCCGCACCCAACGGAGCCGGGCGACGAGGAACCCCACCCGGGCGCCCGCCCGGGATCGGCCCGCCCGAATCCCGCTGCCCGCCCCGGCCCGGAAGCAACAGCCCGCCCGAATGAGGCGGCCCGGCGGCAAGAGGCGACTCCGCCGCCCACGGGCAGCGGCTCGAACACCCCACCAGCCAAGCGCCTTGCGCCGAAGTCGAAGCAGGCCGGCGGCAAACCGCGGGCCACCGACGACATCCTTCGCGACTACGCCCACCGGCTCCTTGACGAGCGCGACAGCCTGTCCCGCGACCTCCTGGAAGAGGCCGTGCGCGCCGACGGCTACACCGTCTCCAGCGACGACGCCGGCGCCATCGTCCGCGCGATCAAGGCCGAACTGAACGCCTCCCGCCATAGCTGACCGCAACCCAGCCCAGCCACTCACTCCAACCCGACAGGGAGACCCGTGCACGAACCGCACCACGAACCCGCCGCGTCCCAGCAGCAGTCGCCCACCACCTCAGCACCAGGCGGAGCAAGTTGTACCGGGAGCAATGCTCCCGGAGTCCCCGCCCCGGGGGTGGCGGGAGCGGCCCGGCGCCAGGGGGCACCGGGTCGGCAGGCGGCGGCCGGGGGCGAACCGCAGCAGGGAGGGAACCGGCCCGCCGAAAAGCCTGCACGCAAGCGTCAGCGTCCCCGTCAGCCAGCGCACCGCAAGCGTCTGCACCAGCCCAGCTGCCGTATGAACGACACCGAGTTCACACGCCTCACCACAACTGCCTCGCACTGCAAGATGAGCAACGCCGCCTTCCTCGCCTACGCCGTCGACAAGGCCGCCCGCGACCTGACCCGCACCGCCGCCGAGATCGCCACCGAACGCGAGGTCATCGACGAGATCTTCGCCGCCCGCCGACACCTGGGCCGTATCCACGGTCTGTTCAACCAGGTCGCCAAGGCCCTCAACTCCGGCGCCGACGCACCCCACCTCGACGCCACGGTCCAGGCGGTCCACGACGCGGCCCGCCGCATGGAGGATGCCGCCGACGCCCTGCTCGCCCACCGCGACGGCACCGCGGAGGGCGGTGTACCGGCGTGATCCCCAGCATCCACAGGCACGGCAGCGAGACGATCGGTCTGATCCGCTACCTCTACAGTCCCGGCACCCACGAGGAGCACACCGACCCGCACCTGGTCGCCGCCTTCGACCCGCTCACCCCCGACCCCGGCCGCGTCCCCGGCGCCACCTACGAGCAGTTGCAGCGCCTGCTCGACCAGCCCGTCAACGCCCTGCCCAAGGACCGGCGCCCCGACGAGCACGTGTGGCACCTGTCCGTACGCGCAGCACCCGAAGACCCCATCCTGTCCGATGAGGACTGGGCCGCCATCGTCCGCCGCATGGTCGCCGCCACCGGCATCGCCCCCGACGGCGACAACGCTGCCTGCCGGTGGGCGGCAATCCGCCACGCCGACGACCACATCCACATCATCGCCACCCTCATCCGCGACGACGGCCGCCGCCCCCGCCGGCACAACGAAGCCCGCCGCGCCCAGACCGAGGCCCGCCGCATCGAAATCGACTACAACCTGCGACGCGTCGCCCCGGGTGACGGCACCGCCGCCCAGCGCCCCACCAGCGCCGAGCGGCACAAGGCCGAACGCCAGGGCCGGGACCGTACCGCGCGAGAGGAACTGCGCGAGACCGTCCGCCAGGCCGTAGCCGGCGCCGCCAGTGAGACGGAGTTCTTCGGCAGGCTCCAGGCCGCAGGTCTCCTGGTCCAGCAGCGCATCGCGCCCTCCGGCGACCTGCTCGGATACAGCGTCGCCCTGCCCGGCGACCACAACGAGACCGGCGCCCCTGTCTTCTATTCAGGCTCCAAGCTCTCCCCCGACCTGTCCCTGCCCCGCGTGCGCAAACGATTCACCACGGACCCCGACGCAGAGCGCGAACAGCCCGCATCCCGGGGCAGCGCCCGGTCGGCGAGGCCGGTATCGGCTCCAGCCGCCGCCCGGCGCTCGGCCACCCACACCGCCTGGATCGCCCTGCAAACCGTCGACCAGGACGGCGACGGCGCGGCGGCTGCCCGGATCGCGGCCACCAGCGAAATCCTCGACAGCCTCGCCCAGACCAGCCCCGACCCCACCCGCCAGCAACTGCGCGAGGCAGCCTGGGCATTCGAGCGGGCCAGCCGCTCCCACACCCGGGAGGAATACCGGCACGCCCAGGCCCTGCGCCGCGCCGCCCGCGACCTGCGCTACAGCGGCCCCGCCCTGGGCCGTAGCGAGGACGGCGCGACCACAGCGATGCTGATCGACGTCCTGTTCTACCTCGCCACCGCCGCCGCCCACTGGCACGCCCAACGCCGCCACGCCCAACAGGCCGAGGCCGCCCGCCAGGCCGCCGCCCACCTGCGCGCCGCCTACACCATCGCGGCCAAGGAGCCGATGGCCCGGCTGCGGGAGCAGGGCCATCGCCTGGCCCAGCCCGTACGCGACTGGTCCGCCGCCCTCCTTCGCGCCACCGCACCCGACATCGCCCAGCAGGTAATCGGGGAACCGGGCTGGCCCCCGCTCGCCGCGACCCTCACCCACGCCTACCAGGCCGGACACAACCCACAGGCTCTGCTCGCCGAAGCCATCACCCAACGGGAACTGGACACCGCCGGATCAGTCAGCGAGGTCCTCGTCTGGCGCCTGCACCACCTCGCCGACCTACCCGCCGACGCCACGTCGGGTCGGCGCCCCCAGGACTCGACCGCGCCCACCCGGCAGGCCCGTCCAGTCATGGGCACACCGTCCGCCAACGCCACGGTCTCACAACGCGGCAGGTAGGCCCCGGACCCGCTGGAGCGGCCAGCCGATGAAACACCGAGCGGCCGGGCAGACAGTAGCCCGGCCGCTCGTGGCACGAATCGGCGATGCGCGAGGAATCGCGGGGGCGGCCAGGTCTACCGCCGACCTGGACCACAGAGTGAGTACCGCTCGTATGCCAAGCCCCGCCGCCATGTTCCAGAGCATCCAGCATCGTCTGCTCCAGCCCGACGATGACGTCGCACTTCAGTGTGCGCAGCGCCGCGACAGCCCCGGGGAAGTAAGCCGTGAGGTCGGCGAACGGCGTCGTCGGGTCCCACATCCGGTCGCCCACCAGGCGACGGTAGTTGAGGTCGCCTTTCAGAATGGTCAGCGAAACAGCCGCGAACTCCTCGCGCAGGTCCTGCGGCATCTCCGCATACGGCAGCGGGGCGCAGAAGAACGGATGGGTGCGCACCTCCAGTTGCCCGGTCGCCATGGCGTTCCACAGGCGCCCACCGATCCTGCCGGCCTCACCGGACGCCTCCACCAAGCGGCGCAGGCAGTCGACGACATCCGCCGTCATCGCGTCGGAGACGAAGTACGGGTGCGGCTTGACGTAAAGCACGATCCGCTCGGCGTGCCGGTGCAGGAGGAGGTGGTCGATGAGGATCAGGTCCGGGATCAGCTCGCGCCCCGCGTTGTCCGCCACCACAGCGACCGTCGTGTCGACTCCGGCGGGCAGCAGCTGCCACAGCACGGCGCTGTCGTCGGCCACCAGGCCACCGGCAGCGTCGCCGGACACCGGCTCTCCCTCCGTGACACGGAAGCCGAGGTCCGCGCGATTACCCCAAAGCGAGGCGCGAAGCAGGGCGGTGGCCCGCTCGGCCTGCGGCACATCGGCGAGCGCGTCCAAGGCCCGCAGTTCCTCGTCCACCGCCGCGCCACCCAACTCGGCCCGCTTGAACGGAGCGAAGGGATCGACTCCCTGCCACGGACCCGTACCGAAGTACCCGATCGCGCCGAGGAGCCTGCGGTAGAAGTAGCTCTCCGCCCACAGGAAAGGGGCGTCGAACCACGGTCGCCCGAAGTAATCCCGCCCCCAGTCCGCCCAAAGCGCGTGATCGTGCTCCGCAGGAGCGAGCGGTTCGACGACACCTTGGATGACCTCATCCAGCAGGGCGTCGAGGGCCTCCTGCTGTCGGCGGCCGTACGGGAAGGCATCCCCCACCTGCTGAATCAGGGCTGGATGCCGCTTGGCCAGAACACCCCAGGCGAACGAGCCGGGCTGGTTGCTCAAGATGACCGGGGCATCGCGTTCGGCGGCCGGGCCGGAACGGCTGGCCACGCCGTCGCCCGGGGTGCGGGAAGTCTTCTCTGTCATGGTGTCCAAGCCCCTCGCTTGCCGCTCATGAGTCCTTGATCTCTAACGCCACTGCCCCCGCCATCGTTTCCCCGGGAGTTCCCGCGAGCCAGCAGCAAGCGGAGGTGCGACCTGTTTGGCCCCGCAACGTGCGCGGTGCCAACCACCGTTTCGACTTGCCTGTTCCGCCCTCTCGCGGCTCAGGACAGCGCGCTGGTACGGCGTGGGGGCGGGATGCGATCCAGCAGATCCCACAGAGGGCGCGATCCTGCCGCCCATTCGCCGAGCACTCGGCGATCGACCAGATGGATGCGGTGTTCCTTGCCCCAGGGGACGGCCTTCGAGGAGAAGCGGCCGTTGGTGAGGACGACAGCGATGTCCGCCCCGTGGATCTGCCGGGCAGTGCCGTTGACCTGTTGCAGCACGCCCACCCCTACAGCGGAGCCGCGGTCCCCGTCGCGGCGGTGCTTGCACTGGATGGCCCAGACGCGCCCCATGGGATCGACGGCGCGTACGTCGCAGGCGTTGTCGCCGGCACCGCCGAGCCGCTCGGCCTTGCAGCCGTCCCGGCGCATCAGGTCCCGTATGGCGAACTCGAACGCGCGATGGTCCAGGGCGTCGATCTCGGCAATGCGCAGCCGCAGGGCCTGGGCGCGCACGCGTGCCCACTCGGCCCGCTGGGCCACCTGCTGGAACCACAGGCCCCCGATGCCGGCGGCGAGCACGACGGCGATGACGAGGACCCACCAGTGCGCAAACAGCCACTGCACGACGGCGACGGCCAAACCGGCCGCGACGACCAGGGCCACCACCAGCGCTGCGCGCTCGTCCTGCTTCCTGGAACGGCGGCGGGGTGGGCGGCGCCGGTAGCTGCCCCGCGCCGGACGGCGGCTCACCGGGCCCCGCCCGGCTGGACGGGAGCGGCGGAAGTAGGGCGGTACGGCGGGGGCGTCTTGACCTCGCCCTCGAACTTGATGCCGCCCTCCGAGGCACCCCAGAGCAGGAGTACGACGATGCCCGCGATCGTGAGCTGCCGCCCTGATCCGGGGTAGGAGCGCGTGTGTGCCCGTACCGGAGCGCCGCCCCGCACGTGCGCCTTCACCTGTACCGCCATGAAGGAATTCCCCCTCTTTGCAACGTTGTCGGCGTATCCCCGCGCAGGTCGTATGACAGCACGCGCCACTGACAGCAAGTGAGAAGTCGATCACTGACAGCGATGCACTTTCGGTCACTGCAACCCAGTCCTCAACACCACGCCGGGTCAGCGACGTGCGCTCTTCGCGGCACGGCCGAACAGCTTCAGCCGTTTCGCCGGCGCCTACGGGCGCGTGGTCTCCCTCTGCCCTCGGGCACGTCCGGCATCCGAGCTGGCGTTACGCGGGTGGGCAGGGTCGAGGAACCACTTGCGGGCCGAAGCGAGCCACCAGGTACCGCAGAAGGCGACGACGACACCCACGGCAATCGGCGCATAGTTGAACGTCTTCGTGGTGATCGGCGAGCTCTGCGGCAGCATGAACAGCACCGTGATCGCCAGCACCCAGACGACGGCGATCGTGCCGACGAGAGTGGACCAGGAGCCCAGATGCCACGGGCCGCGCTCGAAGCGATCGCCCTGCCGCAGCCGCAGGAAGGTGGGGATGACGTAGGCAATGTAGAGGCCGATGGTCGCGATCGAGGTGACGGCCGCGTAGGCGGTGCTGTTCCACAGGTAGGGCAGGCCCAGGACGAAGGCGCCTCCAGCGGCCAGCCAGACAGCGTTGGTGGGCGTGCGGGTCGCGGGGCTGAGCTTGTGCCATGTCCGGGAGAACGGCAGGGCGCCGTCGCGGGAGAAGGCGTAGATCATGCGGGAGTTAGCGGTCACCGAGGCCATCCCGCAGAACAGCTGGGCCGTGATGATCACGAGCAGCAGCCACTTGCCGGCCGCCGTGCCGAGCGCGTCCATGAGGATCTGCGCCGGAGGTACTCCCGTGGTGGAGCCGAGGGCGCCGCCGTACGACTGGATGGCGTAGGTGAAGCCGAAGAGGAGGACGAACCCGGCGGCGAGAGAGACGAGGATCGAGCGGACGATTCCCTTGGGGCCGGCGGTGGCGGCATCGATGGTCTCCTCGGTCATGTGGGCCGAGGCGTCGTAGCCGGTGAAGGTGTACTGCGCCATCAGCAGCCCGAGCAGCACCACATAAGTGCTGGAGGAGAAGCCGGTGTTGTTGACGAACTCGCCGAACATGAAGTGGGTCGACTGGTGGTGGTCGGGGATCAGGACCAGGGCGCCGCAGATGACGAGAACGCCAAGGATGTGCCACCAGATGGAGACCTCATTGAGTAGGGCGACGACGCGCACACCGAAGGTGTTCAGCAGGCCGTGCAGGACCAGGATGATCCCGAACAGGATGATGGTGTGGCCCGGGGTGGCGGCGTAGTCGAACTGGAGGTCCAGTAAGGCGTTGAGGAAGGTCGCGGCGCCGAAGTCGATGCCCGCGGTCACCGCGATCTGGCCGAGGGTGTTGAACCAGCCGGTGAACCACGCCCACGCCGCCGCCGAGCGCTTCGGGGCCATGCGATGCGCCCAGAAGTACAGGCCCGCGCTGGTCGGGTAAGCGGAGCAGACCTCGGCCATGGACAACCCGACGAAGAGCGTCATGAGGCCGACGAGCAGCCAGCCCCACATGATCACCACAGGGCCGCCGGTGTTCATGCCGTAGCCGTACAGCGTCATGCAGCCGGACAGGATGGAGATGATCGTGAAGCTGACGCCGAAGTTCGCCCGTCCGGACATCGAACGCGACAGGGTCTGCTGGTAGCCGAGCTGCTTGAGGCGTTCCTCGTCGGAGACGCGGGAGAGGTCGAGGGGCACAGGGGTTCCGTCCTTCGTACGGGAGAGGGGTGGGCCGAGGGTTCAGGGGTGCCGGCGCCGGGGCGGGCTGTAGGCCCAGGCGCGGTGTCGCAGGAACAGATCGCCTGCCTGGCCGCAGTAGGTCCACGGGGCCTGGGTGGCGTACGGGCCGATCGCGTCGAAGACCTCCAACGCCTCGCTGTGACGGCCGGCGAACGACAGGGCGTGGGCAAGGTAGTTGGCGTCATCGGCGAAGCAGGCGTGCGGGCGCGGGGAGCGGTAGCGCCACCAGCGCTCCAGCACCGGATCGATCTGCGGGCACTCGACCCAGGGGTGGATCGTCAGGCCGTACGTCCGCTGGTCCAGCTCCTGGCGGGACCGGTGCGCCTCCGCCAGGACGACCAAGGGCAGGACGGCGATCGGCAGCCCTTGGGGCGCAGTGGATGCCTGCTCGTCGGCCCACCACGCCGCCTCGCCCGGCCTGCCGTGATGGCGGGAGAACAGGAAGGTGACGACCTCGTGGTGGGCCTCGCGGTTCCACGGGTCGCGCTGCTTGACCTCCTTCCACACCCGGTCGAGCGCCTTACGGCTCGGGGCATGCGTCCGTAGCAGCGCGAGCATGACCACCAGTGGTGCAACGTCCTGCGGCCACGCATCCAGCGCGGTGCGGCAGGTAACCCACGCCTCCTCCATCAGGGCTCGACCGCCCTCGGGGCCAGCGATCATCGCCCGCAGGGCCTGGACGTTCGCGAGGAGCGCAAGGGCGTGCGGTGATCGCGGCTCGGCCTTGGCCCAGGTATCGGCGAACCTGAGCCGGGCTCCCGCTTCGGCGAGGACCTGAAGGCGGAAGATACGGCGGTCCCAGTCCGACCCAGTTGAAGTCAGCAGGTCTCGTGGGCCTTCCCAACGGCCCATGGAGGCGTCTTCGAGGACTCGTCGCAACGCCTCGTCGTCGCGCGCCGGGTGTGTGTCCAGGAGTTCTGTCGCTCGCGGCCCTTCGCGCCCCCGTCTGTTCTCAGCTTCCGCTGCGCGTCTGCGCGCAGCCCGGCTCGGTAACTCCATCAGGAGGGCCGCACTTCCCGTCCGAGAGCCGCGGTGACGGCTCGCTGGTGGACGAGGCCGGTGCGTACGAGCTTCGCTTCCGGGGTGAAGCAGTCCACGATCGTCATGTGGTTGGCCGCGGGGCATACCCCTCCGTCGACGATGACGGACACCGCGAGGCCGGAGTCCGCGAGAAAGGCGTGGACCTCGTCGAGGGTCACGGCGGGGCCGCGGTCGTCCGGTCCTGCGTCACCGGAGATGTTGGCCGTCGTCGCGGCGACGGGAACCCTGGCCTGTGCTGCCAGTTCGCCGAGGACTCCGGGAGCGATCGTGGTGAGCGCGGGCGAGCCGATTGCGGCATGACGTGCGGCGTCGTCGGGGTCCCGCCAGGGCAGGAGGAGCGCAAGGTCGCCGGGCCAGAACTGCTGGGCTAGTTTCCTTGCGTCGGCGCTGAGGTGGAAGCGCTGCTCGCAGGCGGCGAGCGAGGGAGCGACGTAGGCGAGGGACTTGCCGCTGGGTCGCCGCTTGCCCGTGAAGATGCTGCCGGAGGCGTCCACGTTGCTCGCGTCCGCGCAGATCATGTACCAGCGGCTGGTGGGGACGATGACCAGTTCTCCGGCCTCGATGGCGCGGGCCGCGATGCCGATTTCGCCGGGGCGGACGATGCGCATGGTGCTACTCCCGGAAGGTAGGCGCGGAGGTATCCGCGAGCGGTGGGTAGTCGAGCCAGGGGTCGCGGAGGGCTGCGAGGCGGCGGTTGGCGTGGTCCGGGTGGGAGACGCGGAAGTACGCCATGACCCGAGGGAAGGGCATGAGGTTCTGGGCCACCGCGTGGGGAACCAGGTGGTGCATGAGCAGGACGTCGCCGGGCAAGCCGAGGAACGGGACCCCCTGCTCACGGTCGATCTCTGGCGGAACCTGCTCTGTCATTCCGAGTGACCACTCCCCGGCGAACCAGCGGGCCATGGCCACGTGGCCGCCGGGGACGTAGTGCAGCGCGCCGCACGTCGGATCGTTGATGTCGGACAGGACGACCCCGACGATCAGGGAGAACGTCCGCAGTTCGCGCCCATCCAGGTGGGGACAGGAGACCCCGTCAACATGCATGGCCTTCTCCGGCTGTACGCCGGGGAACTCTCCTTCGGGCACACGGATCTGGATCTGGGCGGTGGTGACCGGATCGGCATCGCCGAGCAGGTCGGCAGCAAGCTCGGCCGCGCCGGTATCCGTGTACAAGGCGAGCAACTCCGCCCTGTCCCCCAACTCCGGTGCGAAAGTGCGCTGGGAGTACACGGCTATGTCGCCGGGATTCATGGGCTTGCGGTACGACTCGTCGATCAGGTCGACGGCGTGCCTGACCTGGTCGGCAGCGACCAGTCCTCGTCGTATGAGGACGCCGTCACGTTTGAAAGTCGCCCTCTCCTCAGCTGTGAGACTCACGGGCCCTCCGTACGTCGGTCGGTTGGCGTGATGTGGGTGGGACAAGGCGGTCGAGGATGTCCGTGCACGCGTGCAGGGCAGCCGTGATGAGTGCCTGGCCGTGCTCCGCAGTGGCTTGGCGCGGGTCACCGCCGATAACTCCGTGTGTGGCGATCACGGGGTTGTCCGACGACCAGGGCCAGGTGGCGCCTCGGCCGAAGACGAGGCGCTGGATCTCGTCCCGCTGGCCCTGGGCATGGACAGGCCCGCGAGGAAGGAGATCCAGTCGTACGTCTTCGGGGGCGAGGGCGAGCATGAGGGAGGTCTCGCGCACGCCGGCGTGGACCTCGGGGATACTGGGGATCTCACCCTCGATCTGAAGCTGACCGGCAGCGAGGGAGCCGGGGTTGATCACGCACGTGGCCACGTCGTGAGTGCGCTGGAACTGGTGCACGAGGGAGTCAAGGATGCCCTTGTTGCCTCCATGCCCGTTGACCAGCAGGACTGCCCGTACCGGCGTGGAGCGGACGTACTCCCCCACCAGCGTTTCGATCAGCGTGGCGTAGAGCGAGATGTTCAAGGTGATGGTGCCTGGCGCCCACGCGTGCTCCGGGGAGAGCCCGTAGGGAATGGGCGGCGCGACCCATAGATCGTGCCGGTTCACGACATGTGCGGCCAGGTGGGCGGCAAAGCGCTCGGCGATGACCACATCGGTGTTGAGCGGCAGATGCGGGCCGTGCTGCTCCAGGGACCCGAGCGGCAGGCAAAGGATCGAATGCTCACTCAGCTCTGCCGTGACCCGCGGTGCCGTCAGCCTTCCGTACGACCGCTCTTCGCCGGCAGCCGTCATTTCCTGCCCCGCCGGCCGAGACGGATGAGGAACTCGTTCTCCTCGGGGAAGGTGTCGTTGTCGCTGAATGCGGTCAGTCGGTGCTTCACCGCCGCCTCGAACTCCTTGAGGCGGTCGCCGAAGAGGTGGGGAGCGGCGAAGGACGTGGAGTAGAGGTAGCCGAGGATGCTCTCGGCGGTCCAGGTGCGCTGGACGGGGACGCGGAGTTCCGCCACTTCGTTGAAGGGGGATTCCTCCATGATCTCGCTGTAGGGGCGGTTGTGGTGCTGGAAGGTCCCGGATCCCGCGCGCCGCTCTTCGCCGAGGAAAGTCTTCACGACGTCCCGGACGGCTTCCTTCCATGGGCTACCGGCAGCCCAGAAGCTGTTGTCCCCGAAGATCGCCACCACGCCGTCCGGAGCGACCTGCTCGTCCAGCAGGGTCAGGACTGCGGCTTGGTCGAGCCAGTGGAACGCCCGGCAGATGGTGACGAGTTCGGCCTGCCAGCCGACGGGTGGGGTGAAATCCTCGGCCGTGCTCTGCACCAGGGAGAGACTAGAGCCCTGGGGGAGCTTGGGGCGCAGCGCCGAGTCGGCGGCGGTGAGCATGTCCGCGTCGTTGTCGACGGCGATGATGTCGTCGAAGCGGCTGAGCAGCGCCTCGGCCACCAGCCCGGTCCCGGTGCCGATGTCCAGGAGTCGGCGTCGGCCATCCGGGCGTGCTGGGGCGGCTTGGTCGAGTACTGCTGCCACGTCGTGGGGAATGCCGGGGCGGAACTGACGGTAGTACGTGGTGGTTCCGGCGAAGAGGCTCATGCGACGCTCCCTGCTGCTAGATGTTCGATGTGCGTGGCGGCTGCCGCCAGGTCGGTGGCGACGAGTACACCGTGGTCAACGACCATTGCGGCGTCGGGGACTTGGCGTCCACGGGATATCCAGATGGCCCTGATGCCCGATTCGACGGCCCCCACGATGTCGCAGGCCCAGTCGTCGCCGACGTGGATGACCCGGTTGCGAGCGGCGCCGAGATGGTCGAGAACAGCGTGGAAGGCACGCGGGTCCGGCTTGGTGTGGCCGATGCGGCAGGAGGGGAAGTAGTCGCTCACCCAAGGGGACAGCAGACCGCGTAGCCCCTCGGTGTCGGCGTCGACGCACGTGACGTTGGACAACGTGACCACCCTCGCCACGGCGCTGATCCGTCGCAGGGCCTCCGTGGCGCCGGGGAAGAGACGGAAGGGGGCTGGGGCGATATCACGGGGAAAGGCTTCCGGCGGCATCTCCAACGCCTCGCAGACCTCGGCCACCACGGCTTCGGTGAGGGACGGTTGCGTGTGGAGGCTGGCCCGCATGATCGCCCGAGCCCGTGCTGCTGGCAGAGGGGAAGCCTCCGCCAGCCGCATCGACAAGCCGGGGCCGTCAGCGCTACCGAGGGTTCCACCGACGTCGACCGTGACCAGGAGCGGGGGTTCCGTGGCACTGCTCGTGGTCGCCGGCAGGGCGGACACGATGGCTTCGACCCGTGCCTGCCGGATGGCGGCGGTCGCGGACTCGGACAGGAAGGTCAGGACGTAGCGCAGTTCCGCCTCGTCCAGTGGCTCCAGGGTCCGCTCCTCACACTCGGTCGTCTCCAGCAGGTCCGACGGAATGGTTCGCGGACGCAGGCCGTGCGGCAGATGGAGCGTCCCCTGCCACCTCGTGTCCGGACCGGGAATGGCGGAGTGGTCCGCCGGACGCAGCACAGTGACGTCGTCAAGGGTCAGTATGCGGACGTCGACCGACGTACCTCCAACGTCGAGGCTTCCCTTGAGGAAGGTGTCGTGTCCGTCGAGCCGCTGGGAGAGCACCAGCAACGGTCCGTCTGCGCCGCGGCTGACCGTGCCGGTGACGGGGAGGTTCAGGGATGCGCTGGGCATGTCGTGCTCCTCGGAGTCGTGCCGAGACCAGGCGTGGCGGACAGGTTGATACGGCCGTGCTCGGGCAGGAGCGGAACGTCGTACAGGCGCTGTCGGCGCGGCTCCCACTGAAGCCGGTACTCGACGGCCGGTACCGCCTCGGGGAAGGCCGCCGCGAGGTGGAGGCCGGGAACGATCGAGCGGCCGTGCGGGTAGATGGGGACTGCGTGGGACTGGGTTAGGTCCAGCACCTGCACTGCTCGGGTCAGTCCGCCGCAGCCGACGACGTCGAGGGTGAGAGCGCTCGGCCGTATGTACTGGATGAGGCCGCCGGGGTCCTCGTCACAGTGGACGCGTTCTCCGATAGCCAGGGGAAGCCCCGTAGAGCTGATGAGTCCGTAGATGTCCAGGTCGTGGTGCGGAAGCGGGTCCTCCAGCCAGCGCAGTCCGTTGGCGTCGACGCTTCGTGCGAAGGCCACGGCCAGGGCAGGGGTCCAAGTGCCTACCGCGTCGACGGCGACCGCGGCGCCGACGGCCTCGAAGCCGCGCGCCACTGCCTGCGCCATGCGTGCACCGGCCACGTCGGCGGAATCTCCCGGCGCTCGGCGAAGCCCCCACTTTGTGAAGCGCCAGCCTCCCGCCGCGACCCCGCACAGCACGTCCAGGTCGTCGCAGCTGGTGAGGTCCTGGGAGAGCCACGAGGCATAGGCCGCCACAGATCGCTGAGGGGTCCCGGTTCCCAGAAGATCGGCGACAGGGCACGAGGCGAGCCGGCCGTGAAGATCCCAGGCCGCGCAGTCCACCGCACCGACCGCCCACGAAGCGATATCGGAGGGCACAGTACGGGCAGCCACCCGCAGCCGGGCCAACAGGCCGGGGTGGTCGGCGGCATCGGCGCCCTGCACCACGGATGCCAGGGTGTGCCTTGCGTAGGCGCCGATTCGTGCACTGATCGGGCCGTAGCAGCCGACCTCTCCCGCCCCGTGAACGCTGACGAAGAGTGCGTCATCTCCCGCGATCACACCCTCACGTACCTGGGTGATCTCCAGCCGTTCGATGGCGTAGTGGCTCATCGGACCACCTCGCGGGCTCCGAGCAGCAGCCCGGCGGCTCGCTCCACCCCCACCCGGTCCATGCCGAGGGCTTGAGCCAGCAGCTGTTGGGGCATGGGACCGGGCGGCTCCTGCCAACCGATGACGTCGACGGGTCGGCAGAGCCGTCCGGCCAGCAGGCTCCAGACAGCGGCCGGATGGCCGAGGGTGAGAACGAGGACGGCGGCGTGCATGCCGAGGTAATGGTCGATCTCTCGGTCGCTCAGTCCACGTGGGCACCACTGGGCGGCGCCAAGGGCGGTCAGGTCGTGCACGTTCACCACGCGGATACGGCAGCCGTGCCGTTCACGGACGTGGTCCACCGCGTCAGTGGCGACGGCAGCCGGGATATCGCCTGCGGTGACGATCGTGAGCTCCGGCTCCCCGTCGTCACTTAGGTGCGGCCAGATGGCGAGGCCACGCTCGTACTCCTCCTCGATCGTGCCCGCTGGATGAGCGTTGTGGGCGTGCTTTCCCGCAACGACGAGGTTGATCCTGTCCGTCGAGTCGAACGCCTCCTCCAGGGCGGTGGCCGTCCGTGCCGGATCAGCTGGCGTCAGCACGCGAACCGAGGGCACACGCAGGCCCAGGAGCGTGGTGGCAAGAGACGGGTCACCATGACTGTGGACGTTGTGCCAGCCGTACGACGTGAGCAGGAGATTAAGGCTCGGCAGGCCCCTCACACCGGCTAGACGGCGCTGCTTGATGTGGCTCACCAGGCCACTGGTGAACAGCGGGGCGAACGCTTCGTACGAGACCACCACTCCACGGCGCCCGCTGGCGGTCCACCCGGCGAGCCACTCCAGCAGCACCTCCTCCGCGAGAAGTTCATGCGCCCAGCGTTCGCCCACAAGATCCGCAAGCCGGTTGGAGGAGAGTTCATCCGGGCTGAACACCCGAAAGTCTCCACGCGTGGCGTGCCTCTTGATGACACTGGTGACCGCCTCGCCGAAGGTGCTTGCCTGCTGGTACGCAGAGGCTCGCTCCTCCGGACCAGGGCGCTCGGCGCGGGCGAAGGAGCACCAGCGGGCCTTGGCCACCGCTTCGGCGAGTTCAGCCTGGGGACGCCCCTCCGAGTCGAAGAGTCCTTCGGGCCGATAGGAGGAAAGCCAGTGCGCGAGTCTCCTGAGCTGTTCCGGGTCGGTACGCGGGCTGATCAGTGGGGTCTTGTGCATGTCCGGCGTGCCCAGGAGGGCACGGTCTCCGAGTACCGCAGGGCCACTCCATCCCTTTACGCAGCGAAGGATCAGCACGGAAGGCCGACCCGAGAGCGTCGCTTCCAGCGCCGTCCACAACGCCGTCTGGAAGGCGCTGTGCTCCGTTGCGGATCCCTCCACGACGCGGACGATCCGCACCGCCCAGCCCAGGCCACCGAAGTACGCGCGGAGCTCGTTGTCGTTCATCGCACCGAGCAGCGACTGGTGCCCCATGCGGAACCCGTTGACGTGCACGATGGGGACGACAAAGGAATCCGGGAGGCTTCTCTGCGCCAGCCAGCTGGCGGCGGTCGTGGGGGTCTCGCACTCCCCATCCCCGATGATGGGCACAACGACCCTGTTCGGCGCGTGGAGGGCAGCACCTTGGGCGAACGGGAGACACCCGCCGAGCCGTCCGCCGAGGAAGGCACCAGCAGGTAAAGCGGGAGAGACCTCGGATCCGAGTCCATCCACGTCCGGGAACGCCTGGGCCAGCCGACGCAGCCCTTCCCCGTCCGGACGGAAAGACGACCGTAACTTCCCCAGCTCCCCCGTCACCCAAGCTGCGGCAAGCTGGACGACGCCAGCGTGCCCCGCGCCTAGGAGCGGCACTAGGTCCACTCTCCGGTCGAGTTGTCCGGCGGCGAGCACGACGTGGGACAACGCCCAGGCCGTGCCCGGCACGGTGCCCCAGTGCCCGGACGGTCGCTCCTTCACATGCTCGGCGGCCAACGGTTCGGTGAGCAGGACGTTGCCCTGGAGGTGCAGCTGGCAGACAGAGGCGTAGACAGTCGCCCGCCACAGGGCATCGGCGAGGACGGCGGTCTCGGTCACCGCGCACCGCCCAAGGGCTCGCTGGCGAAGCTGAAGTACCACAGGGGCCGGTAGCACTCCCATGCGGCGGGCCGCAGGCCCGTAGGGCCCATGAGGTCCTCGATCACCACGCGTGCCTGCAAGTAGTGCTCCAGGTCCTGGGCTCCAGGGGCCCGCAGGCCCGCCATGACGGAGTTGTGGGCCTGGTAGACCTGGAAGTTGGGGAACTCGGTGACGTACGGGGCCAGCGCACCGACGCCCTTGCACAGTTCTTCGAGTCCGTCCAACCCGACGATGTAGGTGAACGAGGTGCCGTGACCGGCTGCCAGCGCGCGGCGGAGCAGTCCGGGCATCTCCGACGTGACGAGGGCGGCCTTGCTGGCCTTCAGCAACAGGTCTCTGCGAGTGAAGCACTCCGCGGTCAGCCGGAGGAGGAAGGGCGCCGCGCCGGCAGCCAGCTGATCGAACCCCTCTTTGGATGCCAGCACCGAGGTCAGGAAGCCGATGCGCGCTTTGACGCCATGTTCGCCGAGCACCGTCCGCAGAGTGCGCAGGTGATGCACCGCAGCCGACTCGCGCTCGAAGCAGCCGGTCGAGACGGTCACCTCACGCAGTTCCATCAGGTCGCGGCGCGGGTGCTGCTCCCGCAGCGCCGAGAAGAGCTCTCGCAGATCGCGCTCTTCGGAAAGACGCGGATCGGCAGCAG
Source organism: Streptomyces sp. NPDC059994 (assembly GCF_042737755.1). Lineage (NCBI taxonomy): Bacteria > Bacillati > Actinomycetota > Actinomycetes > Kitasatosporales > Streptomycetaceae > Streptomyces > Streptomyces sp. NPDC059994. Next base: position 54,923 of record NZ_JBHWUR010000014.1, on the reverse strand, counting down.
CTTCAAGGGTGTTGGGACAGAACGCACAGCCCACGCAACGGCTGCGGGCGTTCGGATTGAGCGTGAGTGCCGCGCCGCCGTTGCGGAAGTACCCCCCGACCGCCTCGTCCGCATCGATGCGTTCGACGGTTCCGATCTGGGCACCGCCCAGCGTCAGCTGCTCGTCCCGGAGCTGGAACGGAGAGTCCATGACGTTCAACGGGACTATGAGCTTCCAGGGCATAGATGGGGCGCTCGCCAAGCGGACCTGAACGCGCGCCCGGTGGCGCGGCAGATCGGAGTCGATGCCGTGCAGGTTGACCGCGATGAGCAGGGCGTCCTCGACCGGTACGCGGTACTTGGCCGCGAGCCGCTCCACCTCCCCGAGGGGAGTGGTCGTGCTTGGGCGCCCAGTGAGTAATGCCGTCATGCGCGTGCTCCGTCCAGTCAGCCGGAGGGGATGGTGCGCCGGCGGCCCTTGGAGGAGCAGCCGCCGACGACACGCAGAGACTGTCGCGGAACACGAGGACGCCGAACGTCGTCCTGGGACCTCTTCAGGACGTCCTGGGACGATTTCAGTCGACAGGGTCGGCCAGCGAACGCAGATGCCGCATCAGAGCGGCAGTGCCTCGCAGGTCAGGAAGCACCATGGATGCCCCAGCCTCCCGCAGCTCGTCGACGCTGTGAATGCCGGACGCCACCGCGACGACATGGGCATCGGAGTCGAGGGCCGCCTGAACGTCGCGGGGGGTGTCCCCGATGAGCACGACGGGAGTCTCGTGCGGAAGACCATGGACCTGCTGGATCTGCTCCCGGGCCACCTTCACGAGGGCCGCGCGGTCCTCCGAGCGCTCGCCATACGCTCCGCAGTCCATATCCAGCAGCACGTCGAGCCCGAAGGCTCGCAGCTTCACGCGGGCGTTGGCCGCGATGTTCCCGGTCAGCACCGAGGAGACCATGCCCGGCTCCGCAGCCACCGCGACGAGTGCTTCCCGCACACCAGGCAGAGCACGGCCACGCACCGCGAGGTCCGCTTCCCGACCAGCGCCGGCGGCCTCCAAGGCGAGCACGGCGCGCTCCCAAGCCGGTGGGTCCATCCCGTGGTCCCGGAACATCTCGGCCAGGATCAAGCGGTCGGTCCGGCCTTCCGTACGGGCCGGATGGCGAGGCACATGGTCGGCGACCGCCGCGAAGGCCGCCGCATAAATTTCCTTGCTGACACCGGAGTTCTCGATGAGCGTGTGGTCGATATCCCAGAGCACGATGAGTGGCACAGCACCAGCGTAGGCAGACCCGCAGGTCTCACCACTTCAGCGCGATGCCGGAAGCTGCCCTTGCGGCAGGGAGGACGGTCCGGTTGGCTTAGCTGAGTGAATGAGCGACTTCGTTCCGCACTCGTGCAACGCGGCCTGACCGTGGATGAGGTTGCCGAAGCCTGCGCCGTCGACCCCAAGACCGCCAGCCGCTGGCTCAGCGGCCGAGTCCCCCACCGTCGACATCGCTGGACCGTCGCCAACTTACTGCGGGTGGACGAGACTTACCTGTGGCCAGAGACCAGCCAGAAGACGTCACACTTCGGCGCCGCGCAGTCCGAGATCGCTGACACGTATCCGAACCGTGCGAGCGTCCCCCGCGACGTCTGGATCTCCCTGCTGCTGGCGGCGATGAAGCAGGTAGACGTCCTGGTCTTCTCCGGCACTTTCTTCGCACAGACCAACCCTCATATCGCGCGCATGCTCCAAGAACGCGCGCAAGCCGGTGTACGAGTACGGCTGTGCTTCGGCGATCCGGCGGGAGAAGCCGTACGCATCCGCGGTCACGAGGAGGGCATCGGCGACACCTTGGCCGCCAAGATCAGGGCGTCGCTCACCTACTACCGCCCGCTTCTGGGCCACCCGGGCTGCGAGGTGCGCCTGCACGACACCACGCTGTACAACTCGATCTTCCGCTACGACGACCACCTGCTGGTCAACCCCCACATCTGGGGCCAGCCCGCCAGTGCGAACCCGCTCTTCCAGCTCCGCCGCACCGCCAACGCAGAATGGTTCGACCGGTACGACGAGAGCTTCGAAGGCGTATGGAAGACAGCGCGCCCCTGGGCGCCCGACAACGCCGACAGCAAGGAGCACCACCGCAGTGGGCAGGACTGAGTACTACAACGACCCCAAGGCCCCCAAGGCCAACACCCTGATCCCCGCCAGCAACCTGCTCGTCGTGAATGAGGAGGGCGAGATCCTCCTGCAACGACGCCGTGACACCGGCCAATGGGCCCTGCCCGGGGGTGCCCAGGACATCGGGGAGACCGCGGCCCAGTGCGCCGTCCGTGAATGCCTCGAAGAGACCGGCATCGTCGCCGAGATCACCGGATTCCTTGGCGTCTACACGAACCCGCGGCACATCGTCGCCTACACCGACGGCGAGATCCGCCAGCAGTACGAGAACGCCTACATCGGCCGCCCCATCGGCGGTGAGCCCACCATCAACGACGAAGCCGACGGCGTCCGCTTCGTCCGGCCCGCCGACCTGGACGACTACGACATCCACCCGAGCATGCGCCAGCAGATCGGTGACTTCCTCGCCGGCACCTACCCCTACCTGGGATAAGCGCTCACAGCACCACACCCAGTTCGTTCGCCGCTGCCCGCACCCGGCCCACGCTCACGTGGATCTCCGGTGCGGCCCGGCGAATGAACCGCCCGACAACACTGTCTGCGCCGTAGCGGCCGAGGATCTCGGCAACCCGCTCCTCCGACGTCGTACGCCCGCCATCCGGCGTCGTAGTCATGTCGCAGTACACCAGCGCGTCCACCAGCAAAGGGTCATCGAGCAGCGGGAACTCTTCGGCCAGCTCCGCCCGCAGCCCTCGCTCCTCGGCCTCCAGGAGGGCGAAGGAGTGGTTCGCCACCAATCGCACGACTCGCTCGTCAACCGCGTCGAGCGTCCGCAGATGACGTGCACCGTCGAGCGGGTGGAAGCCGGTAACGGCCAGCGGCGGAGCGTACCCAATGTCGTGCAGCACAGCCGCCGCCTCCAGCACATCAGCTCTGTCGCCCAGGACAGGAGCGAGCCGCCGGGCGCGGGCGGCCACGCCCTGCGTGTGTGACCACCGCCGCGGCAGGCTCTCACCCAGCAGGTCCTGAGCCGATTCGTACGCACCCTCGACCGTCATCACGCAGCGAGGATACGGCTGCGGCCGCCCACAGGGACAAGAGCGGGCGGCCCTGGTGCTCTCATGGGCCCTCCAACCTCGTACTGCCCCTTTTCAGGGCCATCGGTCGTCCGCGAGTTCCGCGAGTTCCGCGAACGCATTCACGCGCTGTCCGGCTCAGCTTGAACCGTAGGTCTTCTGTGCCACCAGCCCGCGCCAGGAAGCAGAGGGCAAGGGTGCCAGGATGGGCGGCATAACGTTGATCGGCGGCGAGGTCGCGGCAGGGTTCGAGCCGGTACGCGAGGCGTTCGCGAAGAACTTCGTCCGGCACGAGGACATCGGCGCGGCGGTGTGCGTGTACAGGAACGGCCGACCAGTGGTCGATCTTTGGGGCGGAGTCGCCGACCCCACTACCGGACGCCCGTGGAAGCGGGGCACGCTGCAACTCGTCTACTCGGCGACGAAGGGAGCCACCGCGACAGCCGCGCACCTGCTGGTCCAGCGGGGCCTGCTGGACCTCGACGCCCCGGTGGCCAAGTACTGGCCGGAGTTCGCGGCGAACGGCAAGGCAAAGGTCCCCGTGCGCTGGCTGTTGTCGCCTCAGGCCGGCTTGGTCACCCTTGACCGGCCGGTTCCACTGGCCGAGGCACTGTCCTGGCACCCCATGGCGGCAGCACTCGCCGAGCAGTGTCCCGTGCGGACTCCGGGCGCCGCACACGGATACCATGGCCGGACCTGGGGCTGGCTGGTCGGTGAAGTGATCCGTCGCGTGTCCGGCCGCACACCGGGTCGCTTCTTCGCCGACGAGGTCGCCGCCCCGCTGTGCCTCGACTTCTTCATCTTCTTCATCGGGCTGTCGGCAGGAGAGCGCGACCGCCTCAGCCGCATGGTGTACCGCCTGCCGGACATCGACCTCACCACCCTCCCCGCGGAGGAGGTCCCCCAGGTCTGGCTCCTGCTACACCACACCGATCATCGCAGCTGGACTCGCGACTACCGCGGCGTGAGGCAATTGCTGCAGCGATTCGTCGAAGTGCCCTCCGACAAGGGCGTCGCATTCGATCGCGACTACAGCGACCACTGGGGCGAGGCAGTCGAGCGTGCACGCACCCTCACTCAAGGGAAACGAACACAGGACAAATCCGTCAACCCGGATGTGGCGCTTGGCCATCGCCATCTCAGGCGATAACGAGTAAACCCCAAGGAGACCACCCTTGACCTCAATTGTGGTGCGGACCCTTCCTGCATCTCAGGTGATCGCTTGGGAGAAGATCCCAGGGTTCTCTCATCTGTAGACACCGACGCTGACACCGCACGCGGCGCAGGACGCCGCTCAGACACCGATACACCTCCGGCCCTGACCGCCTGCGGTAGCCCGGCTTACCACCCCGACACCATTCGCATATCGAATTGCGCCGTTTCCTGTGCGACCCATCACTACGAGGACTACGGTCGCCTGTTGTCCGTGGCCGAGAGGGCTTCCACAAGCCCCTCCCGGCCGTCTCTCCCGTCGTGCAGGAGTCCGACATGCGTGGTGATCCCTCGTCTCCCGGCTCCAGGCCGGCCCTGGCTCCGGCAGCCGAACCCCTTACCGCTCAGGAGGTGGATGAGATCCTCGCCGGGCTTGCCCGTTGCTCGACCGCCCTTATCCAGGAGTGGCAGGCCATAGAGCAACGTGCGGAAGAGCTGAACGCACACAGCGAGAGCGGAATCCAGCGGCGCATCGAAGGGCAAGAACCGCCTTACAGCCCTGAGTCCGTGGCACTCTCGGTCCGCCTGAGGCTGGTCGGCAGGTGTGCGAAGGACAGTCGCGACGCCGCACGGGAGTTCGTCTGCTGGTGGGTGGACGCAGCTGTCACGGCGTGGACGGCAGCGGTCCACGAACTTCCGGTCACCCGGGCACGCTTGGGTGCAGCCGCACCGGACACCGTGTTGGCCGACGATGATCTGGCAGTACTGCCCGCCGTGGACGAAAAAACCTGGAAGCTCGTGGAGTTGGGAGCGTTTCTGGGCGACCCCCAGATGGCTCCTGGCAGCGATGACGGCGACACCGCGTCCGCAGTCGCGGACCTGGCGGCCCGTTCAGGTCTGTCGCTGCGGCGGAACGCACATGGGGACGTCGAGGTGATGGAGAACATCGATCCCGAAGCGCGGCGCCGCCGCCTCTGGGGAGAGTGCTGGCTCCAGCTGGCCATTCCGGTGCTGCCCGGCCCCGATGACCTCGATGTGCTCCTCGCCCACGCCCCCAGCGAGACCGGCGAGCGCCTTCTGAGCGCTTCTCGGGCCGTCGTCCGCGCCGTTATGGCCACCTCGCGCCTGTCGGAGCTGGAAGATATCGACGCGCCCTGGACACAGACGCAGATCGACGAGTACGACCAACTCTCCGCCCTGCATGACGAGGTGACGCCACTCCTCGCCAACTACGCGCGCGTCGTCACCGACAGCCTGCCTGCCGTTCGGTCCGCGCGGATCGACCGAGGAGCGCAGACGGGCCGAGCGGACTGACTGGCCGGTCCAGTCCCAGGGCTGCGGACTGGGACTGGACCGCGGAACGCGCCCTCTCTCGCCGCCGGCCTGACGGATTGGCCCGAGGCTGAGTTCCGTCCCGTGAGGTCAGCGGTGCCGCTTGAGCTGCTCCACGCCCACGACGCAGTCCCGCACGGCGGGCTCACCACGGGCGACTGGTGTCCCCCTCAGCTGTCAGCCCATACCGCCACAACCGCACCCAGCATGTCGAATCGGCCTATGCACCCCGCATATCGCGCCATTCTTATGAAGCACGTTGTCCAGCCTGTCCGGCATCCCCATCCTGAAAAGTTCGCCACCAGCCGAGGGGAGCAAGGTGAACGTGCCACGACCTGCCGCGAACGACCCTGACGTCATCGGACAGACCACCGGCTTGATCGGTTTCCTCAAAGAAGTCGTCCAGAGCAGCCACAACCGTCTCCGCGATGACCGCCGCCCACGGGAGCGCATCTGGCTGGCCAACCTGCCCGCCTCCGTACGCCGACCGTCGGACCGAGTCGACGGATTATTACTCTCACTCGACCACGTGGCGCAAACGGCACCGCCCTCCCTGCCGGAGGTGCTGGAGGGGTGGATATCCGCAGAGCGGTGTCAGGATGCGGATGGCGGTGATCCTCCACTCGCCCTAGAGGGGCCGGGGCGGGAACTGGTGCGCGCCGCTGACGGCCGTCAGTGGTGGGAGGAAGCAGAGGATCACACCGTCCGCCGCGAGGATGCGGCCGAAGTGCTGCGGGCCTACGGTCCGTGGCTCGACCGCTGGCGCCGATGGGCGGAGCGAGAGCGTACGGAGCGATCCCTGCGGGAGCTGTACGAGCAGGTCTATCAATGGCACCAGAAGCTCACCCAGCAAGACGACCAGCTCGAACTCGTGCTGGCCACCGGCCTGTTGACCTGGAGCGATCCGCGCGGGGACACCATCCACCGCCATCTGCTCACACACCGAGTGGAAACCTCGGTGGACCGCAAGACCGCCCGGCTCACGGTCCGTCTCATGTCCGAGGGCGCGGTGCGGCTTGAAGATCAGGCGTTTCTCGACACCGACGACGGCTGGGCTCCGGAGCGCTCGGCCGCGCTCGCGGAGGAGATAGCCGCCCAGTCGATGCACTTGCTGGGATCGGAGGCCCTGGACCAGCTGGCCCAGTGGCAGGAACGGGTGCTGCAGCGTCCTGTCGCCTTCAGTGCCGAGTGGCAGCCTCCGCGCGAACCTGAGACAGGCGCCCGCCTCACCTACGCGCCCGCGCTGGTGCTGCGGCCGCGGGACCGTAACGCGCTGCTGAGCTTCTACGACCGAATCGCGGACAGCGTCGCCTCTGAGGCACACGCGCCCCTGGGATTCGCCCAGCTCGTACTGCCCCTGAACTCCGAGCAGCGCGCCAACTGGGGCGGCCGCGAGATCCCGCCCCTCTTCGGGGACGACCCTCTCTTCCCGGGTAAGACCAACGAACGGCAACGTAGCGTGCTGCGACGACTGGAGCACGACACAGGCGTGGTGGTGCAGGGGCCGCCGGGGACCGGCAAGACACATACGATCGCCAACTTGGTCTCGGCACTGCTCGCACAGGGCCAGAGGGTACTGGTGACGAGTGCCCGCGATCAGGCCCTGACGGTCCTGCGAGACAAACTGCCCCCCGCTGTAAGAGATTTGTGCGTTCTCCTTCTCAGCTCCGCACGGCAGGACGGGGCAGACGAACTGGAACGCACGATCAACGCCCTGACGGACCAGGTCGCCGCCAGTGACCCCGATCAGCTTCGGGACGAGATCCGTCGCCTCTCAGCACGCCGTGAGGAGGTGCGGGGGCGGATCGGCTCGCTCAACGAGCAGGTGATCGCCCTACGAGAGGCGGAGGTCTACCGGCACCCAGAGGTCGCGCCCGGCTACGCCGGCACCCTGGCATCCGTAGTGCAGCGCGTATGCGACAACGCTGAACATCACGCCTGGATCGGCCTCGTTCCGGACCAAGGTCCGGCCCTCTCCATCCCTCCGCTCTCCCCCGCGCAGGCCGCAGAACTGCTCACCTTGCTACGCGACGGTGCGGCGGAGCCACGCGCGGGCGGCACCTTGCCCGATCCGGGCACTCTCCCTTCCTCCGAGGACCTGGCCCAGACAATCACAGCCAGCCGTGTCACGAATGACGGCCTTTCGCCCGAAGCGGCTGACATTCGCGATCGACTCGCCCAGCTCCACGCTCCAGTCGCGGATGAGCTGACCTCACTCGCAGGCGACTGCCATTCGGCCCTGCATCACCTCGGCCTTCCGCCATCGGCCCGGCAATGGGACACCGGCAAGTGGACCACTAAGGCCCTTACAGACAGGCTCTCTCGCGAGAACCTCTTCCTGTGGCGTCGGGTCTCGGGGTTGGCCGATCACCTCACCGCTGTCTCCGAGCAGTTGGAGGAGCGAGGCATGCAGCGCATCATCGTGCCCGAGCAACTTGCCGCGCATCACGCCGACGCGATGGTCTCGACGGGCTCGGCACTGCGCGACCATCTCGCCTCGGGTGGCAAGCTGCGCCCTCGCGGAAGCTTCCGCGCCGCGAAGCCGCAGAAGGCCGCTCAGGAACTCCTAGACACATGCACCGTGGACGGTCACCCGCCCGGAACCCTTGAAGATCTCGACTCCGTCCTCACTCACCTGCGCGCACACTCGGTTGTTGCCACGCTCTCGGAACGGTGGGCACAGGTAGGTGTTCCCATTTCTGATGGGCCGCTGGCACTCCGCCTGGCCTCGCTGGCCGAGGCATACGCACGTCTGAAGCACGTCGATGCGTTCGGCGCCGCCCGAGAACGCATCGACGAACTGCTCGTACGTCACGGCCTGCATATCGCGCTCACCTCCCGCGTTGCCTGGCAGGACTTCACCACCGCGCTGGCCGCCCTCTCCGGTCGGCAGACAGCCGATGAGGCCAGGGCCCGGCTCGGCGCGTGGGAGGAACAGCTACGTACGCCAGTGGAGGGTTCTCACCCCGCCTCCGAAGCTCTAGCCGCCGCCCACGCTGTCCGAGAGCAGGACGTCGACCGCTACACCAAGGAGATCGGAGCACTGCGGGACGCCCACAGGCGTGAGCATCGTCGACGCCGGTGCGCCGTGCTCCTGGACAGCGTTCGCAGGGCACACCCCTTGCTCGCCGACCGGTTGACGCGGGAACCCGGCGATCCGGCTTGGGAGGCACGGCTGGATTCACTGGCCGAAGCGTGGGCCTGGGCTGTGGCTTCCGCCTTCGTACGCCGCCAGCGCGCCCCCGGCCGCGAGCGTCAGCTCGAAGGTGAACTGGCCCAGTACGAAAGAAACCTGGAGGACCTGACGGGTGAACTCGCTGCCATCTGGGGTCGGCTGCATTGCCTGGAGCGCATGACGCAGGAGCAACGGTCCGCGCTGCAGGCGTATCGCACCCATATGGCCTCGTATGGCAAGGGCAAGGGCCGAAGCGCGGGCCGGTACCGCGCCGCAGCACACGACGCCATGCGGACGGCACAGGGAGCGGTCCCGGCGTGGGTCATGCCCATCTCGCAGGTTGCCGAGATGGTGGCGCCCAAGCGGGATGCGTTCGACGTGGTCATCGTCGACGAAGCGAGCCAGGCCGGCATGGACGCGCTGTTCCTGATGTGGCTCGCTCCTCGCGTGATCGTCGTGGGGGACGACAAGCAGTGCGCGCCCTCGCTCAGCGGCATGGGCCGTCACCAGGCGATCCAAGACCGGCTCATCTCCCATCTGCCTGACATGCCTCCGGGCCTGCGCACTCTCTACGGCCCCGCCACCAACCTCTATCAGCTGCTGTCCACGTTCTTCCCGAAGGTGATCCGACTGGAGGAGCACTTCCGGTGCATGCCAGAGATCATCGGCTGGTCCTCCCAGACCTTCTACAACAACAAACTCCAGCCACTGCGCCAGTACGGCGGTGACCGCCTCGATCCGCTCGTGACGCACTTCGTCGACGGAGCCATCACCCAGGGACGCGACAGCCGACTCCGTAACCCAAAGGAAGCCGAAACCATCGTCGACTGCCTGGCCCAGCTGGTGGAGGATCCCGCCTACCGGGACAAGACCATGGGCGTCATCACCCTTCAAGGTCCGGTGGGCCAAGTCAAGCTCCTGGAACAGCTGATCAACGAGCGCATTCCGGCGCCTGTGCGTGAACGACACCAGATACGAGTGGGCAACCCCGCATCGTTCCAGGGAGACGAACGCCACGTCATCCTGCTGTCGATGGTCGTGACCGACCCGCCACGCATCGCGGGCGGCCAACGCAACGAACGCCAGGCGTACAACGTCGCCGCGTCCCGCGCCCAGGACCAGATGCGGCTCTTCTACTCTGTTCCGCCGGACCGCCTGAAGTCCGGAGACCTCCGCCTCAACCTCCTGGCCTACATGGAGAACCCACCCGCAGCGCTGGCCAACTCCCACGACCTCGGGGAGGTGTCCAGCGAGGTCCCGCAGAAGCCGTTCGAATCGCTCTTCGAGCAGCACGTCTACCTGCGTCTGAAAGCTCGCGGGTATCACGTCATCCCGCAGTACCCAGCAGGAAGCAAGCGCATCGACCTCGTCGTCGTGGGGGCGCGGGGGCGCCTTGCTGTGGAGTGTGACGGCGAGCTGTACCACTCGGCGCCCGATCAAATCCGGTACGACCAACAGCGTGATCGCGAACTCCAGAGAGTCGGCTGGACGTTCTGGCGCATCCCCGAAAGCGAGTTCCGGTTCGACCCCGAGGAAGCCCTGACTGGACTGTGGGAGGAACTGAACCGGCTGGGCATCCGTCCGGCCACATCCCGTGACGCCGACGACTGGTCTCATGCCACGCCAACCTCCTCGTCCGCCGGAGTGAAGTGGACCCCCCTCGACCTCTCCACCGACGAGGAACTGACCGAGGACGTGCCGGAATCCTCCGATGGCCCGGACGCGGCCGACCCGGTTGCTGCCCTCGGCATGACAGAAGACGACGAAACCGAAATCCCCGGTACGGAAGGGTCGGCATGACCACGCAGTCCCCACTCGGCGTCTTGGACGTCAACACGCTGCAGGAGCTGGCCCGCGTCATCTGCGGCGACGACCATCTCTACTACCGCAAGGGCTATGAAATAGCGCAGTTCCTGGAACGTGCCGGCTGGCAGCAGGTTCCGGAGTGCGACGGTTACCGCATGGACTGGACCCTGGCCCGTCTGGCTGAACGCCGCGAAGACCCCACCGAGTTGGGGAAGGTCTTGCTCCGGCTCGCCGACCCACGCGAGTACCTCAACGAACCCGAGCAGCTCCCAGCCGTCGTCTCCGCCATCAACGCGTTCCTCATCCATGAGGGCGTACGCCTGGAGAACCCCGGCGGCCGTCCCCGCCTCATCGCCTGCGACCCCTCACTCGCCCACCCAGGAAACCAGGGCCCCGTCGAGCTCAGGGCAGCGATGTCAGACCTCATCAACGACGAGAAGATGGCTGGGCTCCTCCAACACCGCTTGGACGAGGCACGCACCTGCTACGCCAACGGCGCCCACGTAGCCTCGATCATCATGCTCGGCAGCCTCCTCGAAGGCGTCCTGGTCCACGTTGTGCAGGCACGCGACGCATCCCTGCTCGGCAACAAGTCGCCGGACAACGTCAGCCTGGACGCCCTGATCAAGACCTGCCACGAGGCCGGATGGATCGGCTCCGACGTCGAGCGCTTCTGCCACGAACTGCGCAGGTACCGCAACTTCGTCCACCCACGCGCCGAGATTCGCGAGGCTCATGCCCCGGACCGCGACACACTGAACATGTGTTGGCCTGTGGTCAACGCAGTCCTCAACGACCTCGCCGACTCACAGCCCAAGGCAACCTGAACAATGTGAACCAACTACGCCCGCGTCCAGTTCGTCAGGCAAGTCTGAGCCCGGGGCGGTTGCCCGGCAAAGCCTGCGCTGGGGTCGTCTCGACCATCATCGAAGTCCTGCCGCCTGCTTAAAGGCAGTTGTCCGTTCCTTCTCCGGGGCAGTCTTGCTGTGTCCGTGCAGGCTGCGGCGCAGAGCCGTGGCAATGCGAGGTGCGGGCCTAACGGCGTAGCCGAGTGCTGCGGCACTGGTGGCCGTCGCGTCGCGGAGCACAGGAGTAATCTCGTCCACGAGGGTGCTGGGAGGGTCGTCGGAGGCGTGCGTAAGTAGCACGGCGATGAGCGGGCCAACACGCTCGATCGCGCCTTGGCCCCTTAGAAGGGCCGCCAGGAGGACCTTCCACAGGGGCGCGGGGTCAGAGCAAGCGGCAGCGATGCGTACAGCGTCTGCTTCGTTCCATTCGCGAGCCGCAATGGCGTCGTCGAGGTAGTCGGAGATCGCTTGAGAAGCCTGCGAACTCGTCGAGATGAGGGTGAGAAGAGCAGGTAGTTCGTGGGTTGTCGCTGTGTTCAGTGCTGTGATGAGGATGTCTGTCGATGCCTGAGCCGCTCGATCGGCGAGGGCAGGGCAGCGGCCGTTCGCGGCCACGAGCAAGGCCACTTGGCGTTCCGAGGCGACTGCGCTCCAGAGGGCTGCGGCATACTGCCACGACCCTGCCTCGCCCTTATCCAGGAGGTGTTGGGCGAGCAGGTCGGGAAGTCCGTTGCTCTGGGCCAGATCTGGACGGTGAGCCGCGGCCACGGCGAGTGAGCGCTCATGGTCAGGAATGGCTGTCCAGTGCTGGGTGATCCATGTGAGCCACTGCGCGCCGACGGACTGGTCCGCCACGTAGTGGGCCGCAAAACCTGCATTCTCAGCTGGCTGCGTGCCCATCCGATGGTGCAGGTGTTGTAGTACCTGCCCCAGGCGGGCGGCTCTCGTAGGCGCGTCGCCAAGCAGAACCCGGAGGCTGGAGAAGTGGTCTGCGCTGAGGGGCACGTGCTGCTGTGCGAGGCGGGGCGTGAATTCGTCGACGAGTGCTTCGCCCGCTTCGCGGCCCGCGTCAGTAGTCATGACCGCAGCAAGGTGCCGACGTGCGAAAGCGCTCTGGGCGTCATCGCCGGTGAAGCCAGCTGTCAGGGCCGCACGGCATACGCGAGCGGCATCCTGAGCTGTGGGGTCGTCGGTCCTGACCCGCATGAACGTCAGCACGGCTTCCGCGAGGGCGTCGGCAATGGGCACGTCGCTGGATGCCGTCCCTGCAAGATGGCTTGCGATGGCCACGGCGCAGGTTGCCGCGTCCTGTTGTTGTAGGTCGGCCAGAATGCCAGCTGCTGCCGAGGCGAGCTCTAGGCAGGTGTGCGCGGTTTGGCCGAGTGCCTCGGCAACGACGGTGCTGACCCGGCGTCCGTCGGGGGCGGTGCGGTCACCGAGGATCCGTAGCCAGCGGTGGAGAAGTTCCAAGGTCCTCACAGAGCTCGCGGGATCGTCGTCATCGATGAGGAAGGTGGCCGCGTGCCCAAGGAGTTCTGTGGCGAGCGTGGCATCGGTTGCCGCTTCAGAGGCGGTGACTCGGCCCCATCCGTCTTTGGGGACCGTGCGCTGACGCAGAAGGTCCACCGCGTGCCTGCGCAGTGCGTCAGAGTCTGCGCACAGCCATTCCAGGACGCCGCGCATGATTGCCGGCTGCCAATGGTGGTAGTCGGCTGCCTCGTCAATGGCACGGCGAACCTCGGTTGTGGTGGTGCCGTCCGCCACACGCCCGGCCATCATGAGGAGCGCTTGGTACGCGTCTGGTGGCCACAGGGCGCGCTGCACTGCGGGCGCTTCGGCATGTTCTACGAGCCACGCCTTCAGGTGCTCGGGCCCACCGGTGTGGGCGAGGCTACGGAAGTACTTTTCCACGGCGGGTCGCAGCTGCTGGGCGTGCTCGTTGGCAGGGAGGAGGATCAGCGCCCTGGCCCAAGCGAAAGCTGGCTGATCCGTCTCGGCGGTGACTTCGGGGACCGGTGCGGGAGGAACGCTGAGACTGGTGTAGAGGAAAGGTAGGTGAGCCGGGGGCATGAGATGGAGGATCCCGATGAGGTGGTGGGCCGCAACCGCCTCTCGGGTCTGTGTGCGTCGGCTGGCGATGCGGTCGGTCAGGTTGAGCAGAGCGCGTCCGACGGGGTCGCCGCTGGAGTCGAGGTGGTCTACGAGGCCGGGCGTGGATGCCAGAGCCTGCACGATGGCTGCCATCGTGTTGTCGAGGTCCTGGCCGGTGCGCGCTGCCCCCAGGGCATGAGTCGCGGCAGGTAGCACACGTGCGCGCACGTCGATAGCTGTGAGGCGGTCGCGGAAGGCATCGGCATCACGCTGAAGCAGTTCACGTTGGACGGCTGCAGCTTGGTCACTGCCCAGCTCACGACTGGCCGGAGTGGAGCCCAAAGTGAGGAGCGGCATCAGGTGCGCCGGGCGTCCCATCCGCGCTCTGAAGGCCGTGGCCCGCAGATAGCTCAATCCGGGGTGCGCCTCGGTATCGAGACGGGGCAAGGTATCGACGTCGTCGCCTGATCCGTCCGCCGAGTCATCCTGCTCAGCCTTGATGGTGTAGTCCTCAAGCAGCGGATCACGGAGCGCGCTGTGCGCATTGAGCAAGGCGTCGTCCAGGAGGGCGAGGAGGTCGTGCTCGGCGCGGATGGCGTCGTACAGGGCTCGGTAATCGTGGCGCAGCACAGTCAGCCGGGCCAGGGTGATGGGGTGGCCGGTGACTTCGCCGCGGGCGATCCAGGCGGACGCACCGTTGTCCTGCTCACGTCGGATCGCGAGGCCGTAGTCGGCCAAGAAGGCATTAAGCAGGCGGATGGCATGCCGGGGATCACGGACATCCGGATGGATCAACGTTTCGAGTACGTCACGCAAAGCCGAGATGCCGCCAAGCCGGGCCACCAGTTGGTGTGGTTCAGGCTGGGTGAGGAGGTGCTCAAGGTACTGCCGTAGATCTGCGTCATGGTGGGCAGGAAGCACGAGCCGAACGGTGAACAGCTTGTTCAAGTACTCCTGCGCGGCCTCTTCCGTCGCCTTGCGTTCGGCATCCCAAGCTGGAACATGCTGTCCACTACGGCGGTCCCGCTGGACAGGCCGATGGGCCAGTCCCGGACGCACGCCGACAATCGCCTCTCGGACAATGTCCTCGTCGCAGGAGAGCAGGAACACGGGCGGATGCTTGTGGTAGGTACCGGTGAGCAGCAGGCTGCGTACGGTGGTGATGGCTTCGAGTACTTCGCTTGCCGCCAGGCGGTCAATGTCATCGATTGCGATGACCAGTCGGCGATCGATGGCTTCGATCAGCCCGGAGAACACCTGCTCCAGGTCGTCTGTGGATTCCGGGCGCGGTGTGGTGAGGGTGATCTCGTGCCTTTTCAACATGGACAGTGCGCCGTCCTTGGCAGTCCCCAGAACGCAGGCTACGACGGCAGCGCCCGACAAGGCAGTTGTGAGCGGTCCAGCCCCCTGAGCTGCAAACCAGGTCCAGGCCGAAACACCGGCTCCGAGACCGCTCAAGTGGCCGACCGCCACCACAAGAGTGCCGAGCAGCCAGATCGTGACCAGGGAGGCGAGAAGCCACGCCAGCGCCACACCAGCGGCTGCCGGGTAGGTGAACCACCGCGCGCCCCCTGGCTTGGTGGCATTAGCAGTGGGACGCGACGCAGTGCGCTGCCGCCCGCCGTCCAGACAAGCCCGTTCGGATTCCCATTTCCCGACAGTGATAAGGCTCTGCCGTTGAGCTTCGTCAAGCAGCCCGTACAGCAATCCCCTTGCTCGGGCTGAGCCACTGTGCCGCTCGGCGCTCAAGTGCAGGATCGCCCACTCCTTGTCCCCTCTCAGCTCATCTGCAAGGAGACGCACGACGGAGGACTTGCCACTGCCGAACGGCCCGAGCAGTCCGACAGCGAGCGGCTGAGTGGAGCCGCGAACGATATCGAGAAGTTCACGACTCACTGACCGGTGATCAAAACGATCTTGATCCGGTGAGTCGATCGCGCTGTCCTCGATGATCCACGGACGTCGTCGTGCCATGTCGTACCGCTCCGCTCCGAACCGGCTATGTACGGGTGAGCGGATGATATGGGCCACCACTGACAATCGGAGCCGCGCCAAGGTCAGCGAACCAGCGGAGCAACTCGCATAGGGAGGCCTCTGTCGACTCCGCACCCCCGAACATGCACGCAATCCGCGTGCGGCAAGGCGGTCCGGGGCCGGTAACAGACTGTGAACAGGACTCTCGACGTCACGGGCGCCTTAGTGCCATCCCCTGACTCAACAACGAGCCGCCCCCTGGGGAGAATCTGGGGAGTACGGGCGGCGCTGGGGAGCGCGTGGGGAGAATGGACTGCGTATCGCGGCCCGATCCTGAAAGACGCTGAAAACCTCATCGCCGCAGGTCAGCGACAGTGAATGGCGCATCGCTCCAGGTCAGCGCCACCTGGTAGACGTCTTCAAGAAGATCTCGTCTTGGGCGGCGATTTTGTTTGCGCCGACGCTGGTGGGAACGATCTACGGCATGAACTTCGAGCGGATGCCGGAGTTGGGGTGGGCGTTCGGGTATCCGTTTGCGATTCTGCTGATGGCGGGGGTGTGCGTGAGTCTGTACTTCATCTTCAAGCGGCGGGATTGGCTGTAAGCAGGCTGGACGCTGATGCGGTCGGAGTGCCGACTGTGAAGCGAGCGCGACGGGCCGTCAAACCGGAGCCGTTGGGGAGTCAACTCCAAGTTCCGGCTCCCAGTGGGCCGTGGAGAGAACCACCCCCTGGAAACCGACGGGACCCCCAACGGCGCATCCGGCACCACGCATACCAGCATCCCCCTCCCCGTCGGCGCTGCACTTCACAGGGGACCTGGCAAAGGCGCCCGATCGGGACGAAAGTGGGCGGCAGCAGGAGACAGCGGCCCGGGCGAAGGTCTCCCCCGATCACTCCTGAAGGCCTCCCCCGATCACTCCTGGAGGTGGGTGGGGCATGACTGAACTGCCGCGTGAGGAGCAGTTGGCGGCCGCATTCTCGACCTCGCCGACACCTTGGTGCAGGACTTCGACGTCATCGGGTTCCTGCACACCCTCGCCGAGCACTGCGTGGCTCTGCTGGATGTGGCGGCAGCCGGGGTCCTGACGGTCACTCCTGGCGGCCAGTTGGTGGACGCCGCGGCCTCCGACGAGCGCACCCGCCGGCTGGAACTGGCCAGCACCGAGTGGGACGAGGCGCCCTGCCGGGACTGTTTCCGGACCAAGAGGCAGGTTCCCGACGTACCGCTGGCGACACAAGCAGCCAGGATGCGGTGGCCCCGGTTCGCGCCGGAGGCCATGAAGGCGGGACCTACGCGTTCGCCACCGCCCGGTGGGCCGGCCTGCCCGGCGCCGTCGAAGCACTGGACATACGCGCGGTGTTCGCCTTCCCGCTGCGGATCGGGATCAGCGCGCTCGGCGCCCTCACCGGCCACCGCGCCCGGCCCGGCCCATCTCCGCTGATCAGCTCACCGACGCCTTACGTCTGGTCGACACCGTTGCCCAGATCGTCATCGCCACCGCCGCCCACGCCGAGCTGCCCGACATTCCGCTGCTGGACGATCCCGGTCTCCACTTCGCCGAGGTCCACCAGGCCACGGCCTGCTCGCGGCCCGACCGGGCTCCAGTCGCGACCACCCCCTGATCCGGCTGCGCGGCCACGCCTTCAGCCACGACCGGCCGCTCCTGGACGTCGCCCGTGAGGTGCTGGCCCGCCAACTGCGCCTGGGCGCCGACGGAGACGGCTCGCCCTGACGTACCCGAGGGCAATGCCCGCCCGCGAAACCCGCCCGCCAGGATGTCCGGTCCTGCCGCCATGCAGCAGCAAGGCTCACCGCATAGCAGCAAGACCCTGACGCCCGCAGCCCTTCGGTGCAACCCGTCAGCGGACGGGCACAGCCCGCTACCTTGGGTTGCCGACCCAGATCCCGTTGGTGACTGGTCCTGATGGACATCCGCCTCCGGAGAAGAGGGTCACCATGACCCCGCCCCCTGCAATGGTCTGCGTCCAAGAAGTCCGCTCCCACGGAGACTGCACCCTGGTGGTCCTGTGCGGCGAAATCGACATCCACACCGCCCCGGGCATCACCTGGCGCCTCGACGTCCTCACCCACACCGGTGATGTCGACCTGTTGATCGACCTGCGCCCGGTCGAGTTCGTCGACGTCGCCGGCGTACGGCTCCTCGACCGCGCCCGAGCCCGGACCAGCGGCCGACACGGACGCCTGCGCCTGATCTGCACCCGCCCCGCGACCCTGCACTTGCTCAACCATCCAGCACTTCAGCTGGACTTCGACATCGTGGACCAGCTGCCCGTGCTCCTTCCACCGCAGGCAGCAGCCTGATCGACCTGAAACCAATCTGCGCCTGCTCCCCCGGCGCAGTTACGCTCACCAAGCGACCCCGGACCCCGGTCGACCGTGTGCCTCCCGTCGCCGGGCCATCCTCCCGCGCCCAGCGGCTCGGTCGAGGCGGCCCGGCCTGCGGCCCCATGGGGAGCGAGGCCGCAGGCCGGGTCCACGGCAGCCCCCACCGCGCCTCCTGAAGCCGCCCCACTCCCGAAGCGCCGAAGTGTTGACGGCCTTGCCGCCCCGGTATCGGGCAGACGCATCCCGGCCGCCGAACGGACCGAAGCCCGGCCACCGCCGCGTCACGCCGCCCCGTGCACCGGACGCTCGACAGCCGCATCGCCGGCCCCCGATGCGCGTGCCGGACGCGCCCGGTCCAGCAACGGCCCCGTCATCAGTGTCGTCACCACCGCCATCAGTACCATCGCCGTGAACAGACGCGTGTCGATGACGCCCAGGCCCAGGCCCACGTTGAGAATGACCAGTTCGGTCAGGCCGCGGGCGTTCAGGAGCACCCCGAGGGCCGTCGCCTCGCGCGGGGTCGCGCCGGTCAGGCGGGCCGCGCCGAACGCGCCGGTGAACTTGCCGACGCAGGCCGCCGCCAGGACCGCCGCCGTCATGGCCAGGCCCCGGGCGCCGAGGCCGGAGATGTTCACGGACATTCCGGTGACGGTGAAGAAGACCGGCAGGAGCAGCAGGCTGGTCTGTTCGATGCGTTCGGGGACCTGCGGGGCCGTCTCGTCGATCCGGGCGCGCGGGACCACCGCGCCGAACGCGAACGCGCCGAAGACCGCGTGCAGGCCGATCTCGTCGGTGACCGCCGCGGTCAGCAGGACACCGACGACGAGGACGGCGTGGGTGAGCGCGGTGCCGCCCGCCCACGGTCTGGCCGGGGCGAGGAGCCAGGCGAGGCCCGGCCGTACGAGCAGGACGAGCGCGGCGAGCAGCAGTGCCGACTCCAGGGCCATCCGGGCCAGCGGCCACGGCCCGCTCGCGCGGACCACCACGACCACCGCCGCCAGGACACACCACGCCAGGAAGTCCTGGACGGCCGCGCAGGCGAGCGAGATCGAGCCCAAGGGGTCCTTGTGAAGGCCGCGTTCGGCCAGGATGCGGGCGAGGACCGGAAAGGCGGTGATGGACATCGCCGCACCGAGGAAGAGCGCCGGGCCGAGTGGCCCGTCCGTCTTCAGCTCGGACTTGCTCAGCCAGGGGTAGAGCCCGTACGCGAGGCCCGCCCCCAGCGCGAACGGCAGCGCCACCGAGCTCAGCGAGACCGCCGCCACCTGCCGTTTCGCGGTGGGCGTGCGCAGATGCCCGATGTCGAACTGGTAGCCCACACCGAACATGAAGAGCACCAGGCCCAGTTGGGAGAGGAGCTGGAGGTAGGGCAGTGCCGGCGGTGGGACCAGCCGGGTCTCCAGGTCACCCGGGAAGAGGGAGAGGAGGCTCGGGCCCAGCAGGATGCCGCCGATGATCTCGCCCATCACGGCGGGCTGCCGCACCCGCTGTGCCAGACGGGCCAGTACGAAGGCCACCGCGAGGATGACGGCGAGGGCGAGGAGAAACCGTCCGGTGGGGGGCGCGGTGGATCCGGCGAGTAGGAGATGCGTCTGCACGTCGGCTCACTCCTGTCGGGCCGCAGGGTGTTCCGCTGTTCTACCGGTGATTCACCAAATGGCACAACTCCCGTTCAACACCCCGTTCAACCGCGCTCTTTTTGACATTGAACAGGTCTCGTCACCCCAAGGGAATCGCTATAGAATTTCGGCGGACCCGAACCCCGAAACCTGAAACCTGAACCTTGAACCCGCTGATCACCGTGTGCCCGGCGGGCCTTGGAGGGAGTTGGCGGATGGATCGCGATGAGGAACTCCGGATCCTTGACCGCGCCCTGGAGCACCTTCGCGACAAGCGACTCCCGCTGACCGACTCGGACACCCGGGTCAGCGTCGACCGCTATCAGTCACCGGAGTGGTACCAGGCGGAACTCGACCGAATTTTCACCAAGTTGCCCTCGATGCTGGTGCACAGCTCCGAGATTCCGTCGCCGGGCACCTTCGCGACCCTGGAGCATTTCGGCAGGCCGTTGATCGTCAGCCGCGACCAGGACGGCGCGGCGCATGTCTTCCTCAACGCCTGCCGGCATCGCGGGGCGCGCCTGGAAAAGGAGCCGTCCGGTGAGCGCAAACAGTTCACCTGCGGTTATCACGCCTGGCGTTACGACCTGGACGGCACCCTCGCCGCGATCCCGAGCCCGCACTGCTTCCCCGGCGTCGAGCGGGGAAAACGCAACCTGGTGGCGCTCCCGGCGGTGGAGGCGTACGGGTTCGTCTGGCTGATGCCCGAGGAGAATCCGGGCCGGGCCGGCCTCGACGCGTTCCTGGGTGACTTCCTTCCCGACATCGCGGATCTCGATCTCTCCTCGTACGAGATCTACGGCGCCGAGAGCCAGGAGTGGGAGATCAATTGGAAGCTGGTCGTCGAAGGCACCCTGGAGGGTTACCACTTCCCGTTCCTGCATGCGAAGAGCGCGAACCCGCTCTTCGAGAACAGCACGTTCTTCTTCGACTCGTTCGGGCCCCATCTGCGCTCGATCCTGCCGAAGCGATCGATAAACTTCATCACCAGGACCGAGCGCAGCGAACGGCGTCTTCTGTCGGTCGCGAACGTGATCCACACCATCTTTCCCAACGAGACGGTGCTCCACCAGTCGGACCACTTCCTGTGGATTACCAGTCACCCGCTGGGCCCGACCCGTACGCTCGTGAAGCTGCGCCTCATCGTGCCCAAGGGATCGGTGCGGGAAGGCAGCGTCGAGCAGTGGGAGGAAAACCGGCAGCTGACCTATCAGGTGCAGTACGAGGACCTCGAAATCTACCGTGAGATCCAGATCGGTCTGACGAGCGGGGCCAACGACGAACACTGCTTTGGTACGCAGGAGTTCGCGCTCCAGAAGTACAACGAGGCCATCGAGGCGCACCTTTTCGGAGAGGGCGGATAAGGCGGAGAAGCCGGAGAGGGCGGAGAAGCCGGAGAAGAGTGACCTCCACCGTCACCGCGCACCCCCCGCCTCACTTCGCCGGCAGCCGCCGCTTCGCCGCGTACAGCGCGCCCCCGGCCAGCAGCCCCCAGAACGCGCCGCCGACCCCGAAGAACTGCACCCCCGACACCGTCACCACCAGCGTGACCACCGCCGCCTCACGGTCGCCCGGGTCGGTCACCGCTCCCACCAGCGAGTTGCCCAGCGCGCCCAGCAGCGCCAGGCCCGCCACCGCCTCGATCAGGGTGGGCGGGGCCGCGCCGACGAACGCGACCGCCGCGCCCGCGCCCAGGCCGAGCAGGATGTAGGCGCCGCCGCCGATCGCCGCCGCCCGGTAGCGCTTGCGCGGGTCGGGGCCCGCGCTCTCGTCGGCGCACAGCGCGGCGGTGATCGCGGCGAGGTTGACCGCATGGCCGCCGAAGGGCGCCGAGGCCAGGCCGAACGCGCCGGTCCAGCCGAACAGCGGGCCCGGCTCGGGCTCGTAGCCGTTGACGTTCAGGACCGCGATGCCCGGAATGTTCTGCGACGCCATCGTCACCACGTACAACGGCAGGGCGATGCCGATCACGGCCGCCGCCGTGAAGTCGGGGGTGACCAGGACCGGCCTGGGCCACAGCGGTCCGAGGTCGGCGGCGGAGATGTGGGTGGTCGCGGTGATCAGGACCACCGCGACGACGACCGCGGCCGGTACCGCGTACAGCTTCTTGAAGGTGCCGACGACCGCCCAGGCGACGACGATCGCCAGGCCCAGCGCCGGTTTGTCCTGGACCGCCTTGGCGGGGGCCAGGCAGAGGGGCAGCAGGATTCCCGCGAGCATGGCGTTGGCCAGCGGTTTCGGGATGGCCGAGACCCAGCGGCCGAGCGGCTTCCACAGTCCGGTGACCACGATCAGCGCGGCGGTCACCAGGAACGCGCCGACGGCCGCGCCGAATCCGCCGTCGACCGAGGCCGCGCCCGCCAGCAGCGCCGCCCCCGGCGTCGACCAGGCGACGCTGATCGGCATCCTCAGCCGGAGGCTGAGGAAGATCGCGCAGGCGCCCATCGAGACCGAGAGGGCCATCAGGCCGGACGCCGCCTCGGCGCGGCTCGCGCCGACCCGCGTGAGGCCTTCGAGGACGATCGCGAACGAGCTGGAGAACCCGACGAACGCGGCGATCAGCCCAACCGTCCCGGCCCTGACCAGGTCGGACACCGGGCTCGGGCCCTGCTGGGGATCCGGCTTCGGGCCTGGTGGACCGCCGGCGCCGGCCGCCTCCGTCTCGGACGTGGTCAAGGCAACTCCTCGTATCCGCTCTGTACGACGATGTCGCGCATGACCTCGCTCGCTCCGGCGGCGACGGTGGCGGCTTGGGCGTCATGCACGGTCTGGACGATCGGCGCGCCCTCGCGGAAGCCCTCGGAGCCGTGCAGATGGCGGCATTCCTCGGCGACGGTCCGGGCCACTTCGGTGGCCTTGAGCTTAGCCATCGAGCAGGCGGTGATCGACAGTGGGTCGCGGGCATAACTCCAGGCCGCGTGGTGGGCGAGCTGCCGGGCCGCCTCGACCTCGGTGAGCAGATCGGCCATCTTGTGGCGGACGGCCTGCTTGGCGCTGAGCGTCGACTCGAACATGCCGCGCCTCTTCAGGTATCTCCAGGTGGTGTCAAGGCAGTTGGCCGCGTCCCCGACCGCCGAGATCCCCGCCGCCAGCCGCTCCAGCTGCATGTTCTTCATGATCTGCATGAAGCCGGAGCTGCGGCGGCCGATCACGTTCTCCTTGGGCACCCGCACCCCGCGCATGGTGATGTCGGCCATGCCCGAGGCCCGCCAGGCGATCGAGTCGTTGGGGAGTACGTGCACGCCGTCGGTGGCGCGGTCCACGACCAGGAGTGACAAATCGCCCTGAATTGAGCGCGGTTGGCGCTCCCTGGCGCGATCCCCCGTGCGTACCGCCGTCACGAAGAAGTCCGCGAAGCCGCCGTTGACGATGAAGCGCTTCTCGGCGTCGACCACCAGGTGGTCGCCGTCCTCGACGGCCGTCGCCTCCAGCCGGGCGAGGTCCGAGCCCGCCTGCGGTTCGGTGATCGCGAGGGCGGCGATCAGATCGCCCGCAACGGCGGGGCGCAGATAGCGCTGTTGCAGCTCGGGCGAGCCGTTGGTGGCGAGGTAGCTGGTGCCCATATAGGCGTGGAGCGCCACCGCGAACCGCACTCCCCCGAAGCCGGTCCGGCCCAGCTCCTCCAGCAAGACCACCGAGTGGAAGAAGTCGAGACCGGCGCCGCCCACCGAGGTGGGGTGGTTGAGCCCGAGGAGCCCCTCGGCGGCGAAGGCGTGCCACGCCGAGCGGGGTATCGTGCGCCGCCGCTCCCACTCCGCCGCGTACGGCACGACCTCCTTGCGGAAGAACGTACGGACCGAGCTACGGAACTCTGCGTGTTCGGCGGTGAAATGGGGCGAGTGGCTGCTCAGCGGGTCCGTCACCGCGCACCCCCCGTCCCCAGCCGCCCGCGGATCGCCGCGAGCACGGCCTCCTCCTCGTCGCGCAGGAAGAAGTGCCCGGCGGGAAACACCCGGATCGTGAACTCCGCCGTGGTGTGGTGCTTCCAGGCCAGCATGTCCGCGTACGGGTCGATGTCGTCGTCATCGCCGCACAGCGCCAGGAGCGGCGCCGCGATCCGCCCGGGTGACGGTTCCCAGGTCTCGGCGAGCCGCAGATCGGCCCGGAGCACCGGCTCAAGGAGGGTCATCAGGGCGCGGCTGGCCAGGACTTCGGGCGGGACGCCGTTCATCTCGCGCAGCCTTCGGTGCAGCGTGGGTCCGTCCATGGTGTGCATGGGCGGGGTGCGCGCTGCCACGCCCGGCGCGCGGCACGCCGAGACGACCAGGAGCTCGGGCGGGCGGTGGCCGTCGGCGGTGAGCCGGTGGGTGAGTTCGTACGCGAGCCGGGCGCCCAGGCTGTGGCCGAAGAAGGCGTACGGTCCGCGCTCGGTCTCCGGCGCCAGGGCCTCGGACAGCGCGCCGAGCGCCTGCGGCCACGAGTCGAAGGGCCGGTCGCGGAAGCGCTGTTCGCGCCCGGGCAGCCGGATGCCGGTCACCCCGACGCCCGGCGGCACCCGCTCCTGCCAGCCGCGGAAGACCTGGGTGCCGCCGCCCGCATACGGGAAGCAGAACAGCCGGGTGGTGACCGCGGCGTCGCCGGAGAACCGGGCGAACAGGCCGCCCGTCGCGGTGGTCCCGGCAGGCGCGGCGGCGCGGGGTGGGGGGCGCACGGCGGGCCTACGCCATCGCCTCGTCGACGGCCTTGGCCAGACTGCTCAGCCTGGCGTCCTCGTAGAGCGTCTCGGGCAGCAGCACATCGACGGCGAAGCGCTCCTCCACCCGGGACAGGAACTTGATGGCGGTGAGCGAGTTGCCGCCGAGCTCGAAGAAGTCGTCGCCGACGGCCACTTCGGTGATCCCGAACAGACCGCGCCAGATCTCGGCGATCGCCTCCTCGGTAGCGTTCATGGGCGGCGTGCCGAGCGCCGCCTGCGAGTCCTGGGAAGTCATGGTCTCTCCTCCGTCCGTCGGTCCCGCGAGGCCACCGGCTGTGCGGCCGGGGCGGCGGGTGGTGGGGTGTGGCTGTCGTGCGCGGCGAGCAGCGCGCGGCCGTCGACCTTGCCGGTCGCCGTCAGCGGCAGCGCCTCGCACAGATGGATGCGGGCCGGGACCAGATACGCGGGGAGCCGGGTCCGCAGATGGTGGCGCAGGGAGGTGGGCGTGACGGACTGGTCGTCCGTCACCACGAAGGCCACCAGGGCCCGTTCGCCGCGTACGGTGCTCACCGTCACATGGCTGCGCCGTACGGCGGGGTGGTGGTCGAGGTGGTGGGCGACCTCGCCCAGCTCGACGCGGAAGCCGTTGATCTTGACCTGGTCGTCCTCGCGGCCCTGGAAGACGAGCGAGCCGTCGGGGAGCAGGGTTCCGCGGTCGCCGGTCCGGTAGAGCCGCTCGGTCACACCGTCGACCAGCCGCTCGACGAAGCGCTCCGCGGTGAGCCCCGGCATGCCCACATAGCCGGGCGAGAGCCCGTCGCCCGCCAGGCAGATCTCACCGGTCCGGCCCGGCTCGCACAGGGTGTCGCCGTCGATCACGTAGAGCCGGGTGTTCTGGATGGGTTTCCCGATCGGCAGCAGCCCCGAGTCGGGGAGCAGCCGGTCGACTGGATGGTAGGTGGCGAAGGTGGTGGCCTCGGTGGGTCCGTACACATGGACCAGACGGCCCGGCCCGTACCGCCGCAGCGCCGCGGCCACATGCGGGATCGAGTGGAGCTCGCCGCCCATCAGAACGGTCCCGGTCCCCTCGATGGCCTCCGGCGCCTCGTCGATCACGGCGTTGAACAGCGCCGTGGTGAGGAAGACGACGGTGACACGGTGTTCGTCGATGACCCGCCCGAGCCGCGAGAGCCGCACCAGGCCGTCCGGGTAGAGCACGCACGTTCCGCCGTTGAGCAGCGCACCCCAGATCTCGAAGGTCGCGGCGTCGAACGTGACCGGCGCGAGCTGGAGCAGCCGGCTGTCCGCGTCCAGCCGGGCGAAGCGGGCGCCGAGGACGAGCCGGGCGATGCTGCGGTGACGGATGGCCACGCCCTTGGGGCGGCCCGTGGAGCCAGAGGTGAAGTTGATGTACGCGAGGGAGCCGCCGGTCATTTCGACTGCCGGGGCAGCCGCGACTTCCTCCAACTCTTCCTCGACAGAAAGCACTTGACACTTCGACAGCCGTCGGGAGAGCTGTTGGTGACGGTCGGTCAGCACCCATCGGCAGTCGGCGTCCGCGAACAGGCCGTGCACGCGCTCGTCGGGCCAGCCCACGTCGAACGGCAGATACGCGGCTCCGCATTTCAGTATCGCGAGCAGCGCCACGATCAGCTCGGGCGAGCGCGTCAGGCAGACCCCGACGGTCGACCCGGGCGGGCAGCCCTCGGCGAGCAGGCGCCGGGCGAGCCCGTTGGAGAGCCGGTCGAGCTCCCTGTAGGTGTACGCGCGCCCGCCCTGCACGACCGCGGGCGCGCCCGGGTGGCGGGCGACGCTCGCGGCGAAGAGCGCGGGCACCGAGCTGTCCCGCGGATAGTCGGCGGCGGTCCGGTTGATCCGGCGGTGGAGGGCGAACGCCTCCTGGGTGCCGCTGAGTTTGGTCCCCGTCAGTCTTTCCAGCGCAGACACCCCTCGGGATGTGGCGACGTCGAAGTGGTGGTCGTCGGAGCAGGGTCAGCGGGCCGTCCGGAAGGGCGTGCCGTTGACGGTCTGCTCGACGAAGCGGTTGTGTTTGTAGGTGTCCTCGCCGGAGACCAGCACGCAGCCGAACTTGTCGAGGCTGGCCTCGCCGCCGAACTCCTGGAGGGCGTCCGAGAACGGGTAGACCTGCACCTGGGTCGGCAGATAGCGGGCCGCGTACCCCAGGCGCATGTTGTCGGTGAGGCCCGCGTGCGGGTGCGAGGCGTGCATCAGGGTCGACCAGAAGACGATGAACTGGCCCTGCTTGAGCACCATCGACTTGGCCTTGGACTCGTCCGGGCTCCAGTTCGGGTCCTTCTGGAGCTGGCGGTAGTCGTAGCCGAAGAAGCCACGCCGCACGCCGTCCTTCTCCACCTTGCCGATGGAGTCCGCGTCGTACGTCATGACCTTGGACTCGTCGTAGTTCATGGTCCGGTGCGAGCCGGGGATGAACTGGAGGCAGCCCATCTCCACGCTGGCGTCGGTGAACGCCGACCAGACGGTGATGGTGCCGCCGAACTCGGAGTCCTCGGGCCAGACGATCTGGGGGTGCTTGGAACCGGCCACGTTGGAGAAGTTGTCGGCCTGGTGCCAGTCGGTGCCCTCGTCGCCGGGGTACTTGGGGAAGAACTCGGTGCGCCAGCAGAGCACATCGGGCCCGAGGAGGGATGCGACCCGGTGGGTGATCTCGGGGCGCGTGATGTGGTCGGCGAGGAAGTCGACGTCGAGGTGGCGGTCGTAGTTGGCGAGGTTGGTGACGCCGGAGACCGCCTTCTCCTGCCCGTAGATCGCCCGCTTGGTGTTGAGGAGCCTGGGGCGCAGGGCGCGGAGGTTCTTCTCCATCTCGGCGGGTTCGTACATGTCGAACGGACCGATGTAGCCGTCCCGGTGGAACTGCTCGATCTCCCGCGCGCTCAGGGAGAAGTCGGTGCTCGTGGTGCCGGCCAGGTCGTCCATGCATCACCTCTGTGTAAGCGACACTCCGCTGCGACAGCGGACGGGTAAATGCGTGCTGTTCCGGTCAACTCGCGCCAGCAGAGGGCGAGTTGTGCTCTGTTTAACACACGGCCTCCTCCGGACGCTTCTATTCCCCGGAGTTGCACAGCGATCGCACAGCGGTGGACATCGTGCGGGTGGCGGGGCGGGGGGGCCATTGGATCGTTGTACGGGTCAGGCATGGGCGGGCGGCAGGGCGGGCGGCGCGGCCCGCCGGGACCGCGCACAATCGGCCGCGCGCGAGGGCTTCGGGCGTATGGTTGCATAGGCGGCCAAAAGGGGTGCGCTGCCGGCACCCGGAATCGAGGGGTGCCCGCCCTGCGCACACGCTGTGTTTCCACGGGGCTCCGGCGGGGTGCTCGACGGCCCCGGAGGGCGCGCGACTTGCGCCTTTCGGCCCTTGACGCGGCATCCCGAGGTGGACAAGACTCTCGCTGATAATCCGCATCACTGACGATGCCCTCCGGGGCCCTTTCCGGGAGGACCCAGTGCGTCTGTCCCCGCCCTTATCCACGCCGCTGCGGATCGCGGCCGCGACGCTCTGGCTCCCGGACCGGCGCGAGACCACCGAGGCAGCGCTGGCGGCCGGCCGGGTCGACGAGGAGACGGCGACCCGGCTCGGCTACCGCGAAGTCGCCGTCAGCCCCGACCACGCGGCGCCGGAGATGGCGGTCCTCGCCGCCACCGAAGCACTGGCGGCCGCCGGGTGGAACGGGGCGGACCTGGGCATGGTGGCGCACGCCTGGACCTACCACCAGGGCCACGACTTCTGGGCGCCCGCCAACTACGTCGCCCACCGGATCGGCGCCTCGACCGCCAACGCCGTCGGCGTCCAGCAGATGTGCAACGGCGGAGCCGCCGCACTCGAAGCCGCCGCCGCCCGCATGATCGCGGACCCGGGGGTGGCGCGCGCCGCGGTCACCACCGGCGACCGCTTCCTGCCGCCCGCCTTCGACCGCTGGCTCGGCGACTACGAACTCGTCTACGGCGACGCCGGGACCGCCCTCCTCCTTGACCGCACCCAGGGCCCGTACGAGCTGCTCTCGGTGTCCACCGTGGTCCGTTCGGAGTACGAGACGATGCACCGCGGCGACGACGAGTTCAGCTCGATGCCGCGCACCCTGCCCCAGGTCGACGTGCGCCGCACCAAGCGCGCGTTCGTCGCCTCCGGGGCCGAGCCCGGGTTCGACGCGGCGCTCGTCGAGGCCGTGGTCGAGGTGGTGCGCACCGCCCTCACCGAGGCGGGGCTCGCCCCCGACGATCCACGGGTGCGGTTCCTGGCGCTCCCCCGGCTCGGCGCCGGACCGCTTCAGGCGTTCTTCCACCCGGCCGTCGAACGCCTCGGGCTGCGCCACACCGAGATCCTCGACCTGGGTGGCGGAACGGGGCACTTGGGCGCCGGGGACTCCGCCGCCAACCTGGCGACCCTGCACACCGAGAAGCGGCTCGCCGGGGGCGAGGTGGCGCTGCTGCTCAGCCTGGGCGGCGGGTTCAGCTGGTCCTGCGTCGCGGTCCGGGCGGTGACCCGATGAGAGCGTCGCAGCCGGTGGGCGGCAAGCTCACCGACCGCACGGTCGTGGCCGTCCTGTGCGCCGGGTTCTTCCTGCTCGACTTCGACCTCGTCGTCATCAACCCGATCCTGGTCCCCGTGTCCAAGGACTTCGACGTCAGTCTGGGCACCAGCACACTCGCCCTCACCGGCTATCTGGCGATGGTCGGCATCATGCAGCCGGTGCACGGCGCGCTCTCGGACCGGGTGGGCCGGGTGCGGGTGCTGCGGACCGCGCTCCTCGGGCTGGGCCTCGCGGACCTGGCGGCGGCCCTGGCGCCCAATGCGGCGCTGCTGATCGCGGGCCGCGCGATCGCCGGCGGCTTCGCCGCCGCGCTGATCCCGGTGACCGTCGCGTACGTGGGCGACCACATCCCGATGGAGCGCCGCCAGCGCACGATGGCGGCCATCATGTCCTCCAGCGCGGTCGGCGCCGCCACCGCGACCCTCGTCGCGGGCGCGCTCACCGAACTGCTCGACTGGCGCTCGGCACTGCTCATCCCGGCCGTGGCGGCGCCGCTGCTCGCCCTGGTGTACACCCGGCTGCCGGAGGCGCCCCGGGTCGAGGACGTCGAGGGGCCGAGCGTACGGGAGCGGTTCGCCCAGGTGCTCGGGGACGGCTGGTTCCGGTTCTTCATCCCGTTCGCCTTCGTCGAGGGCGCGGCGATGATGGGCCTGTTCAACTTCTTCAACGCGGCCCTCCAGAAGCACGGCAGCAGCGTCCTGATGTCGGGCCTGGTGACCAGCGCGTACGGCGTGGCGGCCATCGGCGGCAGTGTGGTGGTCCGGGCCGTCGACGCCCGGGCGACCGGTGCGGGCATGTTCGGCTGGGGCACCGGGCTGCTCTTCACCGGCTATCTCACGGCCGCGTTCACCCAGTCGGTCGCGGGCATCCTGATCGCCAGCGCGCTGGCCGGACTCGCCCTCGCCGTCGGCCAGTCCGCGCTCCAGGCGTGGATCCTGGAGGCGGCCGCGCCCGAGGTGCGCGGCAGCGCCACCGCGCTCATCGCCTGCTCGGTCTTCACCGGCGCCGCCATCAGCACGGCCGCCGTCGGCCCGCTCGCGGGGCGCGGCGACTTCGGGCTGCTGTTCGGCATCGCGGCCGCCGCGACCGTACCGGTGTCGATCGTCGGCACCCTCGCGCGGGCGCGCTTCGCCCGCTCCGACCGTGCCATGCGGATGCCCGCCGGGCCGCCCGTGGACCAGGAAGCCCCCCACACACTCAACTGAAGGAGAGACATCCATGGCGCTGTTCGCGGTGATAGCCAAGCGGGCCCCGGTCGGCATCAGCATCGAGGAGTTCCAGCAGAAGCTGTCCGAGGGCTTCCGGTACACCCAGGAGCTGGAGGAGAAGGGGCTCATCAGGGACCGCTGGATCCTGGTCGGCGCCTCGGCGGGGCTCAACATCTACGACGTCGAGTCGCACGAGCAGCTGATGCAGCTGCTGTACCGCAGCCCCGCCGGACTGCACCTGGACTTCGAGGTGTATCCGCTGATCAGCCCGCCGAGCTACGATCCGACGGCCGAGGGTCCGGCCCACTGAAGAACGCCCGCTCGATCCGGTTCAGCGAGCGGAAGTCGTCGAGGTCGAGGGTCTCGACGTCGACGGGCCGCCCGCTGAGCCGCTCGATCAGCACGATGAACTCCAGAAAGCCCAGCGAGTCGATGAGCCGGCTCTCGATCAGGTCGTCGTCCGGGCCGATCCCGGCCGCCTCCGGGTGGCGCCTGCCGATCCAGGTGACGACCTCCGCCAGCCCGGCGCCAGCCGCCCTCACCGCGCGGCCCCGTCGGCCGGGGCCACGCCGCCGAACGCCACGGCCGCCTTCTCCACGGCCTCCGTCGCCGCCTCCCAGCTTCCGTACCTGGCGGACAGCACCGACAGCCAGCGCTCCAGGCCGAAGGCCACACAACTGGTGTGCACGGCATGGCCGGTGGCGTCGAGGGTGATCCCGCACCGCTCGCCGAAGAAGTTGCGGTGGACGTTGAGCGAGGCTATCGCCAGGTCGTCGACGAGGAACTCGTGCTTGACGGGCGAGAGCCGCTGGAGCAGCGCACGCTGGCCGCCCCGGTCGTAGAAGGGGTCGGTCGCTGCCTCCTTGCGCAGGGTGAGGCCGAGCGCGTCCGCGAGGGCGGTGATCCGCTCCTCGAACCGCCGCAGGTGCTCCTGGGTGAAGTCGTGCGAGCCGAGGGCCACGATCTCGCGCATATGGAAGCCGAGGAGGCGCCGCAGCCCGTCGTAGTGCTCCTCGCGGCGGAAGCAGCGCCCGAGCACGGTCACCGTCGTACCGTCGGGAAGGGCACGGCCCTCGTGGTGGAGGTAGACGGCGAAGCACGCGGCCGAGGGCAGCCCGAAGAGCGCGGGTTCGAGGGCGTTCTGGGCGAACTTCTCGTGCGACGCGCCTTCTTGATGTTGCGTCAGGTCCAGTGTGCTCACCACGAGCGCCTGGTGCGGGAAGTTGTCGTACACGTCGAGGCGGGAGAGCGCGGCGACCGGCAGCAGCGGCGGCATGATCATGGGGGTCGCGCCGCTGCCGGTCCCCCAGCCCTCCAGGAGCGCGTCGAGCCGCTTCAGCAGCACGGTCGCGCCCGGCGAGAGAGCCTGCAGACCCGGGCCGTCCACCGGGGCCGGTGTCATGAGACGGCTTCGGCGGTGGCGCCGCCGAGCGCCAGCCGCAGTACGTCCTGGGCGCAGCCCCAGGAGAGGCCGACCGCGATGCCGCCGTGGCCGTAGTTGTGGATCACCCGCGCGGAGCCGAGCGGCTCCACTTCGAGGCGGGTCTGCGGTCGCGAGGCCCGCAGGCCGATCTCGACGCCGATGACCTCGGCCCCGGCGATCCGGGGCTCCACGGCGATGCAGCGCGCCAGGATCTCCTCGGTCTGCGCCGGGTCCGGCTCCATGCTCCACACCTCGCGCTCGGCGGTGCCGCCGCACACCAGACGGCGCCCGTGCGGGAAGTAGCTCGTCGAGACCGGGCCGGGGTTCTGCTCGAAGAAGAACTCGTCGATGCCCGGGTTCTCCACGATCACGTGCTGGCCGCGCACCGGGAAGACCTTCGGGTCGTCGGCCAGGGCGCGCGCCCCCACGCCCGTGCAGTTGACGACGAGCGGCGCCTCGGCGGCCGCCGCCTCCAGGGAGTCCACCACGCCCACCTCGACGCTGCCCCCGGCGGCGGTGACCCGGGAGGCCAGGTACTCCAGGTACACGGGCATGTCCACGGTCGGCAGGTCCACCCGGAACGCCACCGGGAACCCGCCGCTCTCGTCCTCGCCGCACGGCGTGTAGCCGGGCAGATGGGCGGCCCACTCGTGGCCGCCGGCGGCCTGCCGGTTGACCAGGCGGCCACGGGTCAGATGGACGCCGCTGTCCGGCTGCTTGGCCAGCGCGGCGAACTCGGCCAGGCTCGACTGGTGCCAGGGCCGGGTGATCGCCGTCGGCGCGAACTTGGCCTCCGCCTCGGTCTCGTCGGCGATCGCCGGGCCGCCGATGATCGCCCCGGCCACGGCCGACGTGGTCTGCCGTGGCCCGCGCTCGGCGACGACCCGGACCGTGAAACCGCGCTCGGCCAGGCACACCGCCGTGGTCAGTCCGGCCACACCGGCGCCGATGACCAGGGCCTCGTTTCGCTCTGTCATGGGACTGCACCTCTTCATGGGGAAGATGTCGTGGAAGATGTTCAAGGCAGCCGTACGGGGATGCCGCACCGGAAAGACGTTCCTCGGCCGCCGGGTGTGACACCCGCCGGTCTACTCGTGGGATATCGCGACGCAGGACCAGGTGAAGCCGTTGCCGGCGCTCAGGAACAGCGCCACCTCGCCCGGCGCGAGCCGGTCGTCGGCCTGGAGGGTGGCGAGGTTGGCCACGGGGTCCCCGGCACCGAGGTGTCCGGTGTCGCCGCCCAGGTCGAGCAGCTCGGTGTGGGGCAGGGCGAGTTCGTGGACGGACGGCCCGTAGAACTGGCTGAGCGCGCCGGTGCTGAGGCGCGGCAGGACGAGGTAGCGCAGCCGGGGGTCGGCCGGGGTGAGCCCGGCGTCCGCGATGGCGTCGAGCACCACGCGCTGCACGGACCGGCGCAGTACGGCGACGAACTTGGGCCAGCCGCCGCCCGCCCGGAAGGACAGCTTGGTGCGCCGGGCGCTGATCGTGTCGTACGCGCTGCGCGGCGCCGGGGTGAAGGCGTCGTCACCCCGGTAGAGCACCTCGTACTCGGGGACGCTCACGGAGGCGATGGCGAGCAGCCGGTAGGGGCCCGCGTCGCGGTCGAGGAGCAGCGCGGTGGCCGCGTCCCCGTACGCCACGTCGATGTCGCCGGCCCAGCGGTCGAAGCCGGGCCCCACGAACCGGTCGGCGGTGGTCACCAGGCACCGGTTGACCGTGGGGTCCAGGGCGAGGCGGGCGGCGGCGACCTCCAGGGCGGCCACGCCCCCGTTGGAGGTCTGCTGCACCCCGATCGGGGTCGCGTGGCGGGCGCCGATGCCGTGGGCCACGTAGTGCGGCGCGGACCAGAAGTCGTGGCCCTGGTGGTAGATCCAGGAGTGGACGACCAGACCGAGGTCGTCGCCGGACCAGCCCGCGTCGGCGAGCGCCTTCTGGGCCGCGAGCACGGCCATTTCGGGGGCCGCCCGGTCGGGGCTCTCGCTCAGCGCGCGGTAGCCGAGCCGGTCGGCGGTCTGCTGGTCGAGCCGCCCGGCCGCCACCGCCCTCGCGGTGTCCAGGCGGCGGGACGGGAGCCAGAGCACGGCGGCGGCTATGCCCGGTGGTTCGGGTAACGGCGGACTCAGTCTCACGGGGCTGCCTCCTCGGACCGGCCCGTCGACTCGGGCCGCGCCTCCCGGCCGCCCACTATATTGTCAGTGTTATTGATTGTCAGGCATCTGTCTCTCATTTGGCGCACATACGGCGTGTTTCAGGCGGTCCGCGCCAGGGCTGCAGAGGGGTGTCGTTCAGCATGGACCGTCGTTCTGCATGGTTGACGTGGTTCCCCAGTGTGAGGAGAAACGTGGTGTCCCATCCGCCCGCCCCTCTCGGCGCCGACGCGGTCGTGCCGCTGTCGCCGATCGGCTATGTCGTGACGGAGTACACCCGCCCCCGGGAGGCGCCGCCGCAGGCGACTCTGGCCTACGGGGACCAGGGCCAGGTCGTGGTCTTCGAGCCGTTCGCGGGGGGCCTCGACGGCATCTCCGACGGCTGGTACGTATGGCTGCTGACCTGGCTGCACGACCAGACCGAGGAGGAGACCGCACCGCTCCAGGTGGTGCCGCGCGGCTGGGAGCGGAGCGGGCGCACGACCGGCGTCTACGCCACCCGTACGCCCAACCGGCACAACCGCATCGGCCTGAGCCTGGTGCGCGTGCGCGAGGTGAAGGGCAACGTGCTCCACTTCGACGGCGTGGACCTGGTCGACGGCACACCGGTGCTCGATATCAAGCCGTATTCGCCGACGTCCGACACCCCGCCCGAGTCCGGCTAGGCGGGGATCCGGAAGGTCAGAACTCGTCGGCGGTGTGCGGGAGCCGGCCGGTGCGGAGCGCCGCGCCCAGAGCCGCCGCCGCGCCCGGGGTGTGCTCGGTGATCAGCCCCGCCGCCGCGAGGTGGCGCGGGTCGGTGCCGCCGAGGTAGCAGGCGCCGAGGTCGCGCACGTCCAGGGCCAGGTCGGGCCGGGCGTCCGTCGGTTCGTACGAGGCGGTGTACGTTTCGGCGTCCGGTCCCGGCGCGACCGTGAGCCGGAAGCGGCCCGCGTTGGCCGGTACGCGCTCGTCGCGCACCTCGACGACCAGGTCCGCCGGGGCCGCCCAGGAGCGCGCGGTGAGCGCGGCGCGGACATCGAGCAGGCGCAGCCACAGCGCCGGGAAGGTCTGCGTGACGCGGACCTGGTCGCGGTCGGCCGCGAAGTGGTGCAGCGGGTCGTCCGGGGCGCCGCCCCGGTGAAGGACCCGGCCGGTCAGGTCGATCGCGGCCAGATACCGCCAGAGCGCGGCCGCGCCGGCCGGGGTGTCGGCCTCCAGCTCGTCGACGCGGACCAGACCGGACGTACCCGCGTCGTCGTCACCGCCCTTGGTGCGGTACACCGCGTACCCGACGAGCGGCTCGTCCGGCGCGCCGAGCGCGACGATCCTCGGCGGGCTCAGCTCGTCGTCGTCCTCGTCCTTGTCTGCCAGCCACTCCTTGCGCCAGCGGACCGCGTCGCGGGCGATCCGGCCGGGTCTGCGGGCGCGGGTGGCGTCGTAGTACGGCCCGAGGAGCGCGGGGGCGTCCAGCGGGTCGACCAGCCGCAGCGGGCGCTCGTCGGGGGCGACGCGCAGGGCGAGCGGACGGCTGGAGTCGATCTCCACGCTGGCGCCGTGGGTGGCCGAACCGAACCCGAAGCGGCCGTAGATGGCGGCCTCGGAGGCCCAGAGCGCGGCGACCGGCCGCCCCTCGCGGGCGCTGCGGCGGAAGAGCTCGGCCATCATGCCGGTGAGGATGCCACGGCGGCGGTGGGTGGGGGCCACGGAGACGAACGTCAGCCCGGGGCAAGGGAGTTCACCACCGGGGACGGAGACCGTGAACCGGAAGGCGGCGAGGAAACCGACGAGGACGTCGCCGTCGTAGGCGCCCACGCGGTCGCAGTCGAGGAGTGCCTCGCGGTGGTACTTGCGCATCTCCTCGTCCTCGGGGCGTTCGTGGAAGACGAGGTATCCGAGGTCGAGGGCGCGGTCGACATGGGCTTCGGGAACATCGCGGAAGCGCAGCTGATCCATTCTTCGACACTAACCCCGCCGAATCGGACAGTCATCCGTATTTCGGGGGCGCGGGGCTCAGCCGGGCGAACCGGCCGTCACCCGGCTGCGGTCGGCCGCCCCGCGTTCCGCCCGCGCCGCCAGCGGCACGGTGACCGTCCCCGCCGCCAGGAACAGGGTGCCCAGGAGGAGCCAGCCCGGGGCTCCCCCGTGGGTGACCAGGGCCGCGACCAGGAGCGGGCCGCCCGCCCTCGCCAGGTCTGAGCCGAGGCTCCAGGCACCCAGGAACTCGCCCAGGCGATGGGGGTCCCCCCTGCTCGTCAAAGAGCTTGGGGGAGGCTCGGCGAGACCGTACGAGATGCCCCAGCCGCTCGCCGAGGAGAGCAGTTCGCCCGCCGTCAGCAGGGCCACGGCGACCGCGAGCACCAGCACGGCGGCCACCGGCGGGAGCGCGGCCGTCGTGGCCGTCACCGCGCAGGCGGCGAGCAGCGCCCAGCCGGCGCGGCGACCCGCGACCGCCGCCCCGGCGACGGTGTGGCTGCCGCGCGCCGCCCGTACCTGGAGCAGGATCACCAGCGCGGTGTTGAGCAGCATCAGCGCCGCGACCGCCCAGGTGGGCGCCTGCGTACGGGCCGAAATCCACAGCGGGAGGCCGAGGTTGAGGACGTCGGCGTTGATGTAGAGCAGCCCGGAGAGCGCGGCGAGGGCGAGGAAGCGGCGGTCGCGCAGGGCGCCGAGACGGCTCGCGGGCCGCGCGGCGGCCTCCGGTACCGCCTGCGGGCGGTCGTCCGGCATCCGGGTCACGATGGCGGCGACGATGGCGTACGAGACGCAGTTGCCCAGGACGAGGGCCGCGTATCCGCTGCGGGAGTCGACGGCCAGGGCGGCGCCCGCGCCCAGACTGCCCAGCGTGAAGCCGATGTTGAGCATCACGCGGGTGTACGCGCTGGCCGCGACCAGCGCCGAGGCGTCCGCGATACGGGCGAGGTAGGCGCTGCGGACCGGTCGCGACGCGCTCTCGGCCAGGGCGATCGCGCAGACGACGGCGAGGAAGCCGGCGAACCCGTCGACGAGCAGATATCCCGCGAAGGCGACGGCCCGTACGAGCACGGTGGCCAGATAGACCCGGCGGTGGCCGAACCGGTCGCCCAGCCGCCCGGCCGGAACGGCCACAGCGGGTCCGAGCAGGGCGGCGATCGTCAGGCCGAGGCCGACCTGGGTGGCGCCCAGCCCGACGACCCGGGTGAAGAAGAGGGCGGCGCCGGTGTGGAAGAGGCCGTTGCCGATCCAGTCGACGAGGGTGGTGAGGGCGTACGCGCGCAGCGGGCCGCGAGGCGGCAGCACGGCTGCCACCCCGGAGGAGGCGGAGGACATGCCCCCAGCCAACGGCCTTCCGCCGCACAGCGGCAGACATTTAGGCTGGGGCTCAATGCTCAGCTACCGACTCGGCGTCGACGACCTCGCCGACATGCGCTTCGCCTGCTCGCCGCTCCTGGAGACCGCGACCAGCCTGTGGGCGCTGCGGCGCGCCGACAAGTACGTGCTGCACCTGCCGTGGGTGCGGCGGACGCGGGCGGCGCTGGAGGCTGCCGACGGGCTGGACAAGGAGTTGCTCGTCGAGCTGACGGTGCGCGGCAGCGGCTGGATCCCGGACTTCCTCACACCTCGCCCCGACTCGCCGCTGCCGGAGGTACGGGACGAGCTGCGGCGGGTGCGGGCGGCGCCGCCGTCGAAGGCGCTGGCGGACGTACGGACGGCGTACGCGGGGCGCGCACTGCCGCCGCGCCTGGCCGAACTGGCCCCGGATCCCCGCGCGTTGCGCGATGCGATGGCGGATGCGCTGGAGGCCTACTGGGAGCTGGCGATAGCGCCGCACTGGTCTCGGATGCGGGCCGTCCTGGAGGCGGACATGGTGTGGCGGGCGCGGCTGCTCGCCCGCGACGGCGCGGCGGCGCTGCTCACGTCACTGGATCCCACGGCGGTGTGGCAGGGCGGGGAGCTGACGCTGTTCGTCCACCGGGACCTGGAGTTGGGCGCGTCGGTGGACGGGCGGGGGTTCTGGCTGGTGCCGACGCTGTTCGCGCAGCACACGATCAGTCCGGTGGGGGCTGAGGAGCCGCCCACCATCGCGTATCCGGCGCGGGGGGTCGGGACGCTGTGGGAAGCCCGTCCGCCGCGTCCGCCGGGTGCGCTGGCGTCGCTGGTCGGGGCGCCCAAGGCGACGTTGCTCCTCTGCCTCGACGGGCCGGCGTCGACGACGGAACTGGCCCGCCGGCTGGCCGTCACGCCGAGCGCGGTCTCCCATCACCTGTCCGTGCTGCATCGGACGGGGCTGGTGAGCCGGGCCCGGGCGGGTCGGGTGGTGCTGTATGCCCGGACGGGGGTGGGGGATGCGCTCGCGTCCCCGGAGGAGTTGAGCCCCTCCCCGCCCCTTCCCTGAACCCTCCGGGGGCGGGTGGGGGTGGAGGCTCGTTCCCGGGGGCCGCCCCCCCCGGGCCCCGTCGCGGGGCCTGCGACCCCCGCACCCCGCTTTCGGGGCTCCGCCCCGGACTTCGTTCGGCTGCCGGCCGTCTGTGGCCGGCCGCGCAGTTCCCCGCGCCCCTGAGGAGCAGGGCGGGGCCTGCGGCCCCTGCCCTGCTCCTCAAGCGCCGGAGGGGCTGGAATGCGGCAGGGGCCCGTTCTGCCTTCAGGGGCGCGGGAAACTGCGCGAGCAGCCACAGCCGACCCGCGGACAAAGCCCGCCCCCGCAGACAGACGGGGCCGGGGCGAAGCCCCGAAGACGGTCCTCGGGCCGCAGCCGCGACGCGGGGTCGGGGGGTGAGGCCCCCGAGAAGTCAGGCCACCGACCCGATCCGGCCCAGCGGCTCCTCCGGACCGTCATGGTGGATCGGGGTATGGGCGCCCGTGAGCGCCACACCCGTCCCTCCCCGCCGGTTCGCCACGATCTCCGCCGCGATCGACAGCGCCGTCTCCTCGGGCGTGCGCGCGCCCAGGTCGAGGCCGATCGGGGAGCGCAGGCGGGCGAGGTCGAGGTCGGTGACGCCGGCTTCGCGCAGGCGCGCGTTGCGGTCCTCGTGCGTGCGGCGCGAACCCATCGCGCCCACGTACGAGACCGGCAGCCGCAGCGCCAGCTCCAGCAGCGGCACGTCGAACTTGGTGTCGTGCGTCAGGACGCACAGCACCGTGCGCGCGTCCACCTCCGTCGACTCCAGGTACCGGTGCGGCCACTCCACCACGATCTCGTCCGCCTCCGGGAACCGCGTCGCCGTGGCGAACACGGGGCGCGCGTCGCACACCGTGACGCGGTAGCCGAGGAACTTGCCCACCCGTACCAGCGCCGACGCGAAGTCGATCGCGCCGAAGACGATCATCCGCGGCGGCGGGACGCTCGACTCGACCAGGACCGTGAGCGGCTGCCCGCACAGGCGGCCGTCGGCGCCGAGTGTCAGCGTGCCCGTACGGCCCGCGTCCAGCATGGCCCGTGCCTCGCCCGCCACCGTCC
The DNA here is from genome assembly GCF_042737755.1 of Streptomyces sp. NPDC059994. Classification (NCBI taxonomy): domain Bacteria; kingdom Bacillati; phylum Actinomycetota; class Actinomycetes; order Kitasatosporales; family Streptomycetaceae; genus Streptomyces; species Streptomyces sp. NPDC059994. The sequence goes on along the minus strand of NZ_JBHWUR010000014.1, from coordinate 16,013 downwards.
GGTCCAGCTCGGGATGGCCGCCGAGGGCGCCCTCGTACGTACCGTCGGGACGGACGAGGAGCGGGCGGGCCACCAGGTCGGACGGGCCCTCGGTGATCCGGGCGATCGCCGCCGCCTCGCCGCGCGCCGCCGTGGCCAGTGCCGCGGCGAACACCGCCCGGGAGGGTGAGTCCAGGGGCACCGGGGTCACCAGGATGTCGATGACGCCGCCGCACGTCAGGCCGACCGCGAACGCGTCCTCGTCGCTGTAGCCGAAGCGTTCCAGGACGGGCTCGCCGTCCGCCAGCGCCTGTTGGCACAGGTCGTAGACCGCGCCCTCCACGCATCCGCCCGAGACCGACCCGATCGCCGTGCCCTCGCCGTCGACGGCGAGCGCGGCACCCGGCTGCCGGGGCGCGCTGCCGCCGACCGCCACCACGGTGGCGACGGCGAAGTCACGGCCCTGCTCGACCCACCGGTTGAGCTCTTCGGCGATGTCCAGCATGTTCGGTCTCCTTACGGAACGGATGGGTGGAGGGCGTCGGTCGTACGCCCTGATCGTGGCCTACTTGACGCCCAGCCAGCTCTCGATGGGGCTGAGCGCGAAGTAGACGAGGAAGATGCCGGACAGGGCCCACATGAACCCGCCGATCTCCCGCCACTTGCCCTGCGACGCCTTGATGACGGTGTAGGCGATGACGCCCGCGCCGACACCGGCGGTGATGCTGTACGTGAACGGCATCAGGGCCACGGTGAGGAACACCGGGATCGACACCGAGCGGTCGTTCCAGTCCACGTGCCGCGCCGCGCTCATCATCATCGAGCCGATCACGACCAGGGCCGCCGCTGCCACCTGGGCCGGGACCAGCTGGGTGAGCGGGGTGAAGAACAGGCAGGCCGCGAAGAAGAGACCGGTGACGACCGAGGAGAGGCCGGTACGGGCGCCCTCGCCGGCGCCGGTCGCGGACTCGATGAAGACGGTCTGGCCGGAGGCACCGGAGACGCCCCCGATCGCGCCGCCCGCGCCGTCGATGAACAGCGCCTTGGACAGGCCCGGCATCCGGCCCTTGTCGTCGGCGAGCCCGGCCTCCTGGCCGACGCCGATGATGGTGGCCATCGCGTCGAAGAACCCGGCCAGGACGAGGGTGAAGACGATCATGCCCACGCCGATGGCGCCGATCTGCTCCCAGCCGCCGAACTCGACGTGGCCGAAGAGTCCGAAGTCGGGACTGGCGACCGCGCTGCCGTCGAGGCCAGGGGCGGCTCCGCCCCAGTCCTTGTCGGTCAGACCGCCCACCTTGGTGACGACGAGCGAGAGGACCGTGCCGGTGAGAATGCCGATCAGGATCGCGCCGGGTACGTTGCGCGCCTGGAGGGCGAAGATCAGGAGCAGGGTCACCGCGAAGAAGAGGACCGGCCAGCCGACCAGCTCGCCCGTGGCGCCGAGGGTGACGGGGCCGCCCTGGCCCTTGCCGACGAATCCCGCCTTCACCAGGCCGAGCAGGGCGACGAACATGCCGACGCCCATGGTGATCGCGTGCTTGAGCGCCAGCGGGATGGCGTTCATGATCATCTCACGGAGGCCGGTGACGACCAGCAGCATGATGACCACGCCGTACATGACGCACATGCCCATGGCCTGCGGCCAGGTCATGTTGGGGACCACCTGGGTGGTCAGGGCCGCGGAAACGTTCAGTCCTGCCGCGAGCGCGAGCGGGACCTTGCCGATGAAGCCCATCAGCAGCGTGCTGACCGCGGCCGCGAGGGCGGTGGCCGTCACCAGGCCCGCATGGCCCAGCGTGTGCTTGTCGACGTCGGGCGTCGAGAGGATCAGCGGGTTGAGCAGGAGGATGTAGCACATCGCCATGAAGGTGGTGATGCCGCCGCGCACCTCTTGCGCGACCGTGGATCCTCTGTCCGTTATATGAAAGTACCGGTCGAGCCAAGACCTGCCGGCGGGGACGCGCGAGCCGGAGCCCGCCTCCTCGGCGGTGGTCTTCGGCTCCACGGACTGCTGGGTCATGGTGCCTACTCCCAAGGTTCACAGGGGCACCCGCATAAGACCTGAGACCTCAGTCAGACAAGCTGCGGGATTTGGGATGGTGCGTGGGCTGCACGACCCGGGGGACGGCCCGAGACGAACGTTTCCGCGTACTGCGGGGGTACCGGTTCCGGTACCGCGGTACGGGATGGTGCTGGTCATTCGGGTACTGCTCGTTCGGTACTGCCTGGTGGTGCCGGTGGTGCGGTGGTGAAGGACCGCGAGCGGTGCGGTACTTCTGTGCTCCGGGCGGTTCGGGCGGTTCGGGCGGTTCGGAAGTGTGACGTTCCTGGGAAGGCACGCACCGCCCGGAGGGTTCAGGGGGTCAGGACGACTCGGTGCCCGTCAGGTGCTCGGGGCGGACCGGGGTCCTGTTCAGCTCCAGACCCGTCGCGTTCCGGATCGCCGCGAGGACGGCCGGGGTGGACGAGAGGGTCGGTGCCTCGCCGATGCCGCGCAGCCCGTACGGGGCGTGCTCGTCGGCCAGTTCGAGCACGTCGACCGGGATGGTCGGCGTGTCGAGGATGGTGGGGATGAGGTAGTCCGTGAAGGAGGGGTTGCGCACCTTCGCGGTCTTCGGGTCGACGATGATCTCCTCCATGACCGCCACGCCCAGGCCCTGGGTGGTGCCACCCTGGATCTGGCCGACGACGGACAGCGGGTTGAGCGCCTTGCCGACGTCCTGGGCGACCGAGAGCTCGACGACCTTCACCAGTCCGAGCTCGGTGTCCACCTCGACGACCGCGCGGTGCGCGGCGAACGAGTACTGGACGTGGCCGTTGCCCTGGCCGGTGCGCAGGTCGAACGCCTCGGTGGGACGGTGGCGCCACTCCAGCTCCAGCTCCACCGCCTCGTCCTCCAGCACGTCGGCCAGGTCCGCGAGGACCTCGCCGCCGTCGGTGACGACCTTGCCGCCCTCCAGGAGGAGCTCGGCGGTGGCCCAGGCCGGGTGGTAGGAGCCGAACTTGCGGCGGCCGATCTCCAGGACGGCCTCACGGACGTGCTCGCAGGTGTTCTTGACCGCGCCGCCGGTGACGTACGTCTGGCGCGAGGCCGACGTGGAGCCGGCGGAGCCGACCTGGGTGTCGGCCGGGTGGATGGTCACCTGCGTGACGCCGAGCTCGGTACGGGCGATCTGCGCGTGGACGGTGACACCGCCCTGGCCGACCTCCGCCATCGCGGTGTGCACGGTCGCGACCGGCTGGCCGCCCACGACCTCCATGCGCACCTTGGCGGTGGAGTAGTCGTCGAAGCCCTCGGAGAAGCCGACGTTCTTTATGCCGACCGCGTAGCCGACGCCCCGTACGACACCTTCGCCGTGCGTGGTGTTGGACAGGCCGCCGGGCAGGGCGCGCACGTCGGCCTGCTCGCCGGCGGTCACCCACTGCTGCTCGGGCGGCAGCGGACGGGCCTTGACGCGGCGCAGGAGCTCGGCCACCGGGGCCGGGGAGTCGACCGGCTGCCCGGTCGGCAGCAGGGTGCCCTGCTCCATGGCGTTCAGCTGGCGGAACTCGACGGGGTCGATGCCCAGCTTCGCCGCCAGCTTGTCCATCTGCGCCTCGTACGCGAAGCACGCCTGGACCGCGCCGAAGCCGCGCATGGCGCCGCAGGGCGGGTTGTTGGTGTAGAGCGCGATGGCCTCGATGTCGACGTCGTCGATGACATACGGGCCGACCGAGAGCGAGGAGGCGTTGCCGACGACCGCCGGGGAGGCCGACGCGTAGGCGCCGCCGTCCAGGACGATCTTGCACTTCATGTGCGTGAGCTTGCCGTCCTTGGTGGCGCCGTGCTCGTAGTAGAGCTTCGCCGGGTGCCGGTGGACGTGGCCGAAGAAGGACTCGAACCGGTTGTAGACGATCTTGACCGGCTTGCCGGTGCGCAGCGCCAGCAGACAGGCGTGGATCTGCATCGAGATGTCCTCGCGGCCGCCGAAGGCACCGCCGACGCCGGAGAGCGTCATACGGACCTTCTCCTCGGGCAGGCCGAGGACCGGGGCGATCTGCTTGAGGTCCGAGTGCAGCCACTGGGTGGCCACGTACAGCTCGACGCCGCCGTCCTCGGACGGCACGGCGAGGCCGGACTCCGGGCCGAGGAAGGCCTGGTCCTGCATGCCGAAGGTGTACTCGCCCCTGACGATGACGTCGGCGCGCCTGGCGGCCTCGTCGGCGTCGCCGCGCACGATCGGCTGGCGGTGCACGATGTTGGGGTGCGGGACGTGACCGATGTGGTGGTCGTCGCGGCCCTCGTGGACCAGGATCGCGTCGGGGGCCGTCGCGGACGCCTCGTCCGTGATGACCGGCAGCTCCACGTACTCGATCTTGATCTTGGCGGCGGCGCGGCGGGCGGTCTCCGGGTGGTCGGCGGCGACCAGGGCCACCGGCTCGCCGTGGTGGCGGACCTTGCCGTGGGCCAGGACCGGGGTGTCCTGGATCTCCAGGCCGTAGTTCTTCATCGCGGCCGGCAGGTCGTCGTAGGTCAGCACGGCGTAGACGCCGGGCATCGCGACGGCCTCGGAGATGTCGATGGACCTGATCTCGGCGTGGGCGACCGTGGAGCGGAGCGTCTGGCCCCAGAGCATGTCCTCGTGCCACATGTCCGAGGAGTACGCGAACTCACCGGTGACCTTGAGGGTGCCGTCCGGGCGCAGCGTCGACTCGCCGATGCCGCCCTTGGTCTTGGAACCCTGGGTGATGTTGGTGGGAGTACCAGTGGTGGCCATGATCGTCAGACCGCCTCTTCCTGACGGGCGGCCGCGAGGCGGACCGCGTCGAGGATCTTCTCGTAACCGGTGCAGCGGCAGAGGTTGCCGGAGAGGGCCTCGCGGATGTCCTGGTCGGACGGGGAGGCGTTGCGCTCCAGGAGCTCGTCGGCGGCGACGAGCAGGCCCGGGGTGCAGAAACCGCACTGGACGGCGCCGGCGTCGATGAACGCCTGCTGGATCGGGGAAAGGGCGCCCGCCTCTCCAGGCTGGCCGTCCAGCGGCTTGGCCTGCCGGCGCCGGGCGGTGTCGACGGAGGTGCCGCAGGAGCCGGCGGCGCAGGAGCCGCCCGGGTGGGCGGCTTCCCGATGCCTGGCGTAGTCGGCCAGGCCCTCGACGGTGACGACCTCGCGGCCCTCGACCTGACCGGCCGCGACCAGACACGAACAGACCGGCACGCCGTCGAGGCGGACCGTGCAGGAGCCGCACTCGCCCTGCTCACAGGCGTTCTTCGAACCCGGCAGACCCATGCGCTCGCGCAGCACGTAGAGAAGGCTCTCGCCCTCCCAGACGTCGTCGGCTTCCTGCTTGCGGCCATTGACCGTGAAATTGACGCGCATGGTTATGCAGCTCCTTCAAGCGAGCGGCCGGTGCCGCGGTACTGCTCCCAGGTCCAGCCGAGCGTGCGGCGGGCCATGATGCCCACGGCGTGCCGGCGGTACTTGGCAGTGCCTCGTACGTCGTCGATCGGGTTGCAGGAGGCGGAGGCGAGCTCCGCGAACTGCTTGGCGATCGCAGGGGTGATGATCTTGCCGCTCTCCCAGAAGCCGCCCTCGTCGAGCGCGGCGTTCAGGAACTCCTCGGCGGCGGTGGCGCGCACCGGGGTCGGGGCGGCCGAGCCGATGCCGGTGCGGACCGTGCGGGTCTCCGGGTGCAGCGCCAGGCCGAAGGCGCAGACCGCGATGACCATCGCGTTGCGGGTGCCGACCTTGGAGTACTGCTGGGGGCCGTCCGCCTTCTTGATGTGGACGGTCTTGATGAGCTCGTCCGGCGCCATCGCGTTGCGCTTTACACCGGTGTAGAACTCGTCGATCGGGATGAGCCGGGACCCGCGCACCGACTCCACCTCGACCTCGGCGCCCGCGGCGAGCAGCGCCGGGTGGGCGTCACCGGCGGGCGAGGCCGTGCCGAGGTTGCCGCCGACGCCGCCGCGGTTGCGGATCTGCGGGGAGGCGACGGTGTGCGAGGCGAGCGCCAGGCCCGGCAGCTCCGCCCGCAGGTTCTCCATGATCTCGGTGTACGACACGGACGCGCCGAGCCGTACGGTCTCCTCGCCGGTCTCCCACGCGCGCAGCAGCTCGATGCGGTTCAGGTCCAGAAGGTACTCGGGCCGGCGGTGGTCGAAGTTGATCTCGACCATCACATCGGTGCCACCCGCAATGGGCACAGCCGTGGGGTGCTCGGCCTTGGCGGCGAGCGCCTCCTCCCAGCTGGCGGGGCGAAGGAAGTCCATGAGTGGCTCTCTTCTTCTCAATCGGGGTCGTTCGCGCGGGTCCCGGAGACGGCCGGCCCTCGGCTAGGAAGTCGTTCATGTGCTGTTGACGCTGTGTGGCCCCAGTACACAAGCCTCACTCCGCCGGGTGCAGTCACCGAAACCATGAAGGAGTTGGCTGGTCTCCATCTACGTCTTGTAGATTCGTATGAAAGGCGGTGCTCGGTTACCCCACCGCTTTCCACCGGCAACAACAAGACAGATCGGCGGCGACACGCGATGCGGCTTCGCGCACTTCTGGAGACCGACGCGCTGGGGCTGCGGCTGCTCGGCGGCGAGGACGAGCTGGACCGCGCCGTACGCGGTGTGATGACCACCGACCTGCGCGATCCGAGCCGCTATCTCTCCGGCGGCGAGCTGGTCCTCACCGGCCTCGCCTGGCGCCGCGACGCCGACGATTCCGAGCCATTCGTACGGATCCTGGCCGGAGCCGGGGTGGTCGGCCTGGCGGCCGGCGAGGCCGAGCTGGGCGCGATCCCGGATGACCTGATCCGTGCGTGTACACAGCACCGGCTGCCGCTGTTCGCGGTGAACGAGTCGGTAGCCTTCGCCACCATCACCGAGCACGTGGTGCGCCAGGTCTCCGGCGAGCGGGCCGGGGACCTGGCGGCCGTGGTCGACCGGCACCGGCGCCTGATGACCTCCGGCCCGGCGGGCGGCGGCCCCGAGGTCGTCCTGGACCTGCTCGGCTCCGACCTGGACCTGCGGGCCTGGGTGCTCTCCCCCACCGGCCGGCAGATCGCGGGCGCGGGCGAGCCGCTCCCCGCGGCCGTCGGCGCCACTCTGGCGGGTGAACACCTCGGCGCGACCCGCACCGGCCGCCGGGGCCCGCACCGGGCCGTGGTCCACGGCACCACGTACTCGCTGTTCCCGATCCGCCACAGCGGGCGCGGGGCCGCCCCGGCCGCCCGCGATGTGCGCGAGACGGTCCTGTCGGACTGGCTGCTGGCCGTGGAGGCGGACGCGGGCGACTGGCCCGCCGCCCGGCTCGATCTGCTCCAGGGCGTCACCCAGCTCATCGCCGTGGAGCGCGACCGCCGCGACGCGGCCCGTACGGTACGCCGCCGGCTCGCCCAGGAGGTCCTGGAGCTGGTGCAGACCGGCGCCGCCCCCGCCGAGATCGCGGCCCGGCTGCGGGTCGCCGCCCCCGTGCTGCTGCCGGGCCTCGGCTCGGCGCCGCACTGGCAGGTGATCGTGGCCCGGGTCGACTGGAGCCAGTCGGCGGCCACCGCCGCGGAGGTCGCGGGCGGCCCGGTCGCCCAGGCGCTCCTGGAGGAAATACTGGTCGACCCGGCCGTGTCGGGCTCCGACTCCTCGGACCGGATCGCGGTCGCCCACGCGGGCGACGAGGCGATCGCGCTGGTGCCGCTGCCCTCGGTCGGCGAGGACACGGACGCCGGGCTGCACGCGGACGCGCTGCTCGCCGCGGTCCAGGCGCCGCTCTCGGCGGGCCTCGCCGACGACGGGCGCCTGACACTCGGTGTCAGCGCAGCCGTGCACTCGGCGGAGGGGCTGCGCGGCGCCCTGGAGGAGGCCCGGCACGCCCGCCGGGTCGCCGCCGCCCGCCCGGGCCGGGTCTGCGCGGCCGGCCACCACGAGCTGGCCTCGCACGTCCTGCTGCTGCCGTTCGTCCCGGACGACGTGCGCCGCGCCTTCACGGCCCGGCTGCTCGATCCGCTGCGCGACTACGACCAGCGGCACCGGGCCGAGCTCATCCCGACCCTGGAGGCGTTCCTCGACTGCGACGGCTCCTGGACCCGCTGCGCCACGCGACTGCATCTGCACGTCAACACCTTGCGCTACCGGGTCGGCCGGATCGAGCAACTGACAGGTCGTGATCTTTCGCGCCTGGAGGACAAACTGGACTTCTTCCTGGCCCTGCGGATGAGCTGAGGGGGCGCGCGGACGGCGCGACCAGGCCGGAACACCACCTGGACGCGCCGCAATTCGCCGTTTGTGAAGGAATTCACGCGTGGCCCTTGGCCCGGCGTGCCAATCCGTGCTGAGATTCGCCCACGACTCAACAGCTCGGACTCAACGGCTCAATGGCGCGCTCGGGGAGGGCAACGTGGCGTACTCCGCCATGTCTGATTCCGGAACGACTGCAGAGAACGGGGATCCGCTCCATCCGCTCCAGGTTGCGGTATGGCGGCTGCGCTCACGCGGATGCTGGACGGACGCGGCCGCCCTGCTCGAACCGCACGGCGCCGAGCCCGCCGCGGCGCTCCAGCGGGCCGCGCTGCTCACCGAGCGCTGTCTGTACACCGGGGACGGCTGGGCCGAGGCCGAGGAGGCGCTGCGCGGCGCCGAGGCGGTGGCCGGGGACGACGAGGAGCGCGGCGCGGCCGCGTGCGAGCGCGGCCAGCTCGCGTACGCGTCCACACTGCTCGGGGTGCGCGACCGCGCCGACGAGGCCCGTTCGGCGCTGGGCCGGGCGGCCGCGCTGATCGCCCCCGCCGCGCGGAGCCGCGCGCTGCTCGACTTCCGCCGGGGCCTGCTCGCCGAGAACGTGGCGGACGCGCCGCAGGCGGCCCGCGCCGCCTACCGCCGCGCCCACGCGGGCGCCACCGCGCACGGCGACACGCTGCTGCTCTCCTTCACCTGGCGCCATCTGGCCGGACTCGCCCTGCGCGACGGGGAGTTGGCGGAGGCGCGGCACGGCTTCGCGGAGTCGCTGAGGATCCGCGAGGAGCTGGGCTACCTGGTCGGCACGGCCCCGGCACTCGCGGCCCTGGCCGAGGCGGAGCCGGAGCCGGAGGCGGCCCGCCTGCGCACGGAGGCCGCGCGGCTTTTCCGGCTGCTCGGCGGGGTACCCACGTGGCTGGCGAGCCATCTGACGCCGACGCCGGCGGCCACGTGACGACTGGGCGCGTCTTTGTCTGCGGGCCGGTGGGGGCTGGTCGCGCAGTTCCCCGCGCCCCTGAATGCGCCCCTGCGGGGCGCCCAGGGGATGGGGCGCGGGGCTGTGACATGTGCGGCTCCGCCGCGTGGGCGCGACCAGCCACGACGGACCCGCACCCACCGCGCAGCGCTAAAGCGCAGATCCCGTGAAGTGCTCCCGCACCAAGGACTGAACCACCGTCAAGTCCCGCGCGATCAGCGCGTCCAGCAGCGCCAAGTGCTCCGCCGCATCCGCGACCAGCTCGCCCTGACGGGCGACCGGCGCAGCCGTCAGCGGCCACTGCGAGCGCCGGTGGAGATCCTCGGCCACCTGGAGCAGCTGCCGGTTCCCGGCGAGCGCGAGGACCGCGCGGTGGAACGCGCGGTCCGACTCGGCGTAGCCCGCCCGGTCACCGACCGCCGCCGCCTGGGTGGTCGCCTCGGCGAGCGGCCGCAGCTCGGCCCAGCGGGCGGCGGGCACGGACCGGGCGAGCCGCAGCATCACCGGCACCTCGATCAGGGCGCGCACCTCGGCCAGCTCGGCCAGCTCGCGCGGACCGCGCTCGGTGACCCGGAAGCCCCGGTTCGGGACGACCTCGACGGCGCCCTCGGAGGCCAGCCGCTGCATCGCCTCGCGCACCGGGGTGGCCGAGACACCGAACCGCTCGCCGAGCACCGGCGCGGAGTACACCTCGCCCGGCACCAGCTCACCGTCGACCAGCGCGGCCCGCAGCGCCTCCAGGATCTGGCCGCGTACGGAATGCCGGCGGACCTGCCGGACCTGGGGCGCGGGCGGCTCACTGTGGGTGTGCTCACCCCGTACGGCCTCCGGCGCCGGGTCCCGTACGACCGTGAAGGGATCGCCCTCCACCCGGGCCTGTGCGGGCACACGGGGAGACCCGAACGGCGGCACCGCCGTCTCGCGTGCTCTGCCCTGCTCCACCCCAGACCCTCCTACCGCTCGGTATTCCCCCAGCACCATAGGCGGACAAAGCGACAGTTCAAACATCGCGCGCATCCGCTAAGGTAAGCCTTACCTGCAAACGATCGTGATTCGGTGGTCCCTGGATGACTGTGTCCACGCTGCTCCCGAGCCCTCTGGCCGCGTCCTACGCGCGCCTCGCCGGCGTCTACCCCGGCGTCAGGGTCCACGAGCTCGCGGACGGCGAGCAGGCTCCCGGCTCCCCCGGCTGGGTCGGCGCGGACCAGCTCGCCGGCGGCGGGGACGCCCTGGACGCCTTCCTCGGCTGGGACGACGAGCAGGTCCTGCGCGACTACGGGCAGCGGGCCCGGCCCGACGTCATCGCCTCCTTCGGCTTCCACCGCTACGCCTGGCCCGCCTGTCTGCTCATCACGGTGCCGTGGTTTCTGCACCGCCGGGTGCCGCGCGTGCCCGTCGAGGACGTGTCCTTCCAGCGCACGCTGGGACGGCTGACCGTGCGGGTGCGGGAGTTCGCGTGCCTGCCCGGGGACCCGGCGGCCGCGCTGCCCGGCGCACGGGTCGTCCCGGACGAGGAGGCGCTGCGCGCCGAGGTCCGCGCGGCCGTCGCCGAGCACCTGGGCCCGGTGCTGGACGGCTTCGGACCCCGGATGCGGCGCGGCCGGCGGGCGCTGTGGGGCATGGCGACCGACGAGGTCGTCGAGGGGCTCTGGTACGTGGCGGCGCTGCTCGGCGAGGAGCGGCGGGCGATGGGCGAGCTGGAGCTGCTGCTGCCGGGCTCGACCAAGCCGTACGTCGGCGCCGCCGGCTTCCGTGAGCTGAGCGGTCCGGCGGGCGAGCCGCTGCCGACCCGCGACCGGGCCAGCTGCTGCCTCTTCTACACCCTGCGCCCCGAGGACACCTGTGTCACCTGTCCGCGTACCCGCGACGCCGACCGGGTGGCCAAGCTGAGTGCCGCGTCCTGAATCCACGCCACTCGTCCGGGTGAGCCGAATTCGAACTCAACTCGGTTCAATGCAACGCCAGTTCGAGCAGATCGCACCTATCCGTATGCCACTGACCGCCAATGGCGGCCTCTTGCCCCGAAAACGCCTGCGACCCCGTGCGGCAGGAGCACTATGGCGCCCGGAACGCCTTACGTGATTCAAGGGACACCGCATGCGACTGACCGACATATCTCTGGACTGGCTGCTTCCAAGCTGCGTGATGATCGTGGGGGTCGTCGTGGCGTTGGTCGTCCTCACGCGCGGCAAGCGCTCCGGTGACAGCGCTTCCGGCGACGACACCTGGGAACGCAGCGAGGAACGCCGCCGCCGGAAGGAAGCCGTCTACGGCACCGCCTCCTATGTGCTGCTGTTCTGCTGCGCGGCCGTCGCCGCCGCGCTCTCCTTCCACGGTCTGGTCGGCTTCGGCCGGCAGAACCTCGGCCTCACGGACGGCTGGGAGTACCTCGTCCCGTTCGGCCTCGACGGCGCCGCCATGTTCTGCTCGGTGCTCGCCGTGCGCGAGGCCAGCCACGGTGACGCGGCGCTCGGCTCGCGTCTGCTGGTGTGGACGTTCGCGGGCGCGGCCGCCTGGTTCAACTGGGTGCACGCGCCGCGCGGCATGGCCCACGCGGGCGCCCCGCAGTTCTTCGCCGGGATGTCGCTCTCGGCGGCGGTGCTCTTCGACCGCGCGCTGAAGCAGACCCGCGTGGCGGCGCTGCGCGAACAGGGCCTGGTGCCCCGTCCGCTGCCGCAGATCCGGATCGTACGGTGGCTGCGGGCCCCCCGGGAGACGTTCGCCGCCTGGTCGCTGATGCTCCTGGAGGGGGTGCGGACGCTGGACGAGGCGGTCGAGGAGGTACGCGAGGACCGGCGCGCCAAGGAGCAGACCCGGCTGCGCCGGCGCGAGCAGGAGAAGCTGGAGCGGGCGCATCTGAAGGCGCTCAGCCGCCAGGGCCGGAACCTGGGCCGGGTGCGGCCCGGCGGCCGCCAGGTCGATGTCCAGTCCATGGCGACGAGTGCGGGCTCCGGGCAGCCGAAGGCTGTCGCGGAGCCCGCCATAGCAGAGCCGGGACCACCGCCTCTTCGCAATCGGCCCTCACTTCAGGCCGTCACGGACGCTGAGTCCCTGAGGGCGTCCAGGACCGTCGACCTCACGGCCGAGGACGACACCCAGACGCTGCCGCGCCTGGACCACCTGGAGCGCAAACTCAAGGATCTGGAGCAGCAGTTCGGCTGAGTGCGGACGGCGTCAGAGGCCCTGCGCCGTCCCGCTGCCGAGCTCGAACCAGACGACCTTGCCCGCCTCGTGCGCGCGCATGCCCCAGGCGTCCGCGAGCGCCTGCACCAGCAGGAGCCCCCGGCCGTGCGTACCGTCGTCGGCGGACGGTACGTACGGTCCGGGCAGCATCGGGGTGAAGTCGTGCACCTCGACGCGGAGTCCGGCCGGAGCGAGCGTGGCCGTCACCACCGCCCCCTGGTCCGTGTGTATGAGCGCGTTGGTCACCAGCTCGCAGGTGAGCAGCTCGGCCACGTCGGCCGGCCCCCGGTGCTTCCAGTGCCCCAGCAACTCCCGCAGCGCGCGCCGCACTTCCGGCACCGCCGTGAGGTCCGACCGCCCCACCCTGCGCCGCAGCTGCCCATGGAGCACCGCACGCGCTCCCGTTCCGCGGAACGCCCCGGTCGCCCCCGGCCCGCCCCCTCCCTGACGCTCAGTCATAGCCCCCACCCGCACGTCGTCACGTCCCTTTCCGTCTCGAACACCCTCACGGGATGCATGCCCCACAGCCTCCCCGTCACGCATGGTGATTCCTCAACGACCGACGGAATTCGCGGCGGGAGCGGTTCCACGGCTCGCGGACCGGCTGCGGGGGGATCGCGGGCGGGGAGGGCACTCCATGGCAGCGCCCCTTACCCACAGGTGAGTCACAGGGTGGAGCGGGCCACCGGCCCTGGATTCTCGCGGGCGCAGCCGGACGCGCCCGCGGTCGCGCCCGCCTTCCGGCCACCGGGTCGGGAGACGCGCTGACCATGGAGGATCACCCCATCGCCAGACGGCCGGGTGGACATCTGCCTTATGGCCCTCTGAACGGCCTTATGGGCGAGGCACGTTGCGCAGGTTGGAACGGGCCATCTGGAGCATCCGGCCGACCCCGCCGTCCAGCACGATCTTGCTCGCGGAGAGCGCGAAGCCGGTCACCATGTCGGCGCTGATCTTCGGCGGGATGGAGAGCGCGTTGGGGTCGGTGACCACGTCGACCAGAGCGGGCCCCTTGTGCCTGAAGGCGTCCTTGAGGGCGCCCGCGAGCTGCTTGGGCTTCTCGACGCGCACACCGTACGCACCGGCCGCGCGGGCGATCGCCGCGAAGTCGGGGTTGAGGTTGCTCGTCCCGTACGACGGCAGCCCGGCCACCAGCATCTCCAGCTCCACCATGCCGAGCGAGGAGTTGTTGAAGAGGACGATCTTCACCGGCAGGTCGTACTGGACCAGGGTCAGGAAGTCGCCCATCAGCATGGAGAACCCGCCGTCGCCGGACATCGAGATCACCTGGCGGCGCCGGTCGGTGAACTGGGCGCCGATCGCCTGCGGAAGGGCGTTCGCCATCGAGCCGTGGCTGAACGAGCCGATGATCCGGCGTCTGCCGTTGGGCGAGATGTACCGGGCGGCCCAGACGTTGCACATACCGGTGTCGACGGTGAACACCGCGTCGTCGTCAGCGAGTTCGTCGAGTACGGAGGCCACGTACTCGGGGTGGATCGGCACGTGCTTCTCGACCTTGCGGGTGTACGCCTTGACGACGCCCTCCAGCGCGTCGGCGTGCTTCTTCAGCATCTTGTCGAGGAAGCGGCGGTCGGTCTTGGCCTTCACCCGCGGGGTCAGACAGCGCAGCGTCTCCTTGGCGTCGCCCCACACGGCCAGATCGAGCTGGGAGCGCCGCCCGAGGTGCTCGGGGCGGACGTCGATCTGCACGATCTTGACGTCGTCGGGCAAGAAGGCGTTGTACGGGAAGTCGGTGCCGATGAGGATCAGCAGATCGCACTCGTGGGTGGCCTCGTAGGCGGCGCCGTAGCCGAGCAGCCCGCTCATGCCGACGTCGTACGGGTTGTCGTACTGGATCCACTCCTTGCCGCGCAGCGCGTGCCCCACCGGGGCCTTGACCCGCTCGGCGAACTCCATCACCTCGGCGTGGGCGCCCGCGGTGCCGCTGCCGCAGAAGAGGGTGACGCGTTTGGCCCCGTCCACCAGACGGGCGAGCTTCTCGATCTCCGCGTCGCCCGGGCGCACCGACGGCAGCGCGGTGACCAGCGCGTGCTCGACGGCCTTGTCCGGGGCGGCCTCGGAGGCCACGTCGCCGGGGAGCGCGACCACGCTGACGCCGCCCCGGCCGATCGCGTGCTGGATGGCCGTCTGGAGCAGCCGGGGCATCTGTTTCGGGCTGGAGATGAGCTCGCAGTAGTGCGAGCACTCGCGGAAGAGCTGGTCGGGGTGGGTCTCCTGGAAGTAGCCCAGGCCGATCTCCGACGAGGGGATGTGGGAGGCGAGGGCGAGGACGGGGGCCATCGAGCGGTGGGCGTCGTAGAGGCCGTTGATCAGATGGAGGTTGCCCGGGCCGCAGGATCCGGCGCACGCCGCGAGGGTGCCGGTGAGCTGGGCCTCGGCGCCGGCCGCGAAGGCGGCGACCTCCTCGTGGCGGACCTGGATCCAGTCGATGGCGGAGGTGCGCCGGATGGCGTCGACGACGGGGTTGAGGCTGTCGCCGACGACGCCGTACATCCGCCGCACCCCGGCGCGGGCGAGGATGTCCACGAACTGCTCCGCCACGTTCTGTTTGGCCATGGCTCCCATTCATCCACGGGCCGCCGCCTCACGCCTCCCAGACGGCGATCGCCGTACGGTCGTCGGCGTACCCCTTCACCCTCAGCTGGGCGTCCGCGAGGAACGCGGCGAGCCCGGGCGGCTCACCCCCGGCCCACCGCTCGGCCAGCTCCTTCGCCAGCGCGGGCTCGCCCCGCAGCGGCTCGGCGAGCCCGCCGCTGCACAGCAGCAGGGTGTCGCCCGGGCGGGCGACCGAGGCACGGAAGCGGAACGGTTCGGCGGGCGGGGGCGGCGGGCCGATGTACGGGCGGGCGGGCTCCACGGTCTGCAGGTCCATGGTGAGCCGGTCGCCCTCCGGGGTCTCGGAGGGCGGCGAGCCGAACCCGACGACGGGCTCGCCGCTGACCTCGCCCGGCTCGGGCGGGGCGGGCTCGATGTCCTGCCAGACGCCCGCGCGCAGCCGGAACAGGCCGCCGGGCCCGACCCCGAAGAAGACCCGGGTGCGGCAGCCGGGGTCGGTGGAGAGCAGCAGACAGCGCAGGCCCGCCGTGTACTCCTCGGGCTCCGCGCCCAGCTCGGCGGCGCGGGCGCGCAGTCTGCCGTAGCTGCGGTCGGTGAGCCGGTGCAGCCCGGACTTGAGGTCGCCCCGGCGCCCGGCCCTGATGTCCTCGGCGAGCCGGGCGTGGCTGCGCCCGATGGCGCCGCCGATCCATCGGCAGGCGTCGGCGGCGGCGAGGTGCGCGCCCTCGAAGGCCCGCATACCGCTGGCGACGGCCACCAGGACCAGCGCGTTCTCACCGTGCCCGAACCGGGCGGTGAGCAGGGCGTCACGCCGGGGCTCGCCCCGGTAGCGGGCCGAGTCGCCGCGTACGGAGGCGGCGCGCAGCACGTACGCCCCGTACCGGGCGCCGTCGAGGACCGTGTCCGCGACGAGTTCGGCCAGGCCGTCGGGCCGTGCGTTCGGCAGCGCGGTGGGCTCGGCGTCGTAGGTGGGCGGCCGGTCCCCCACATGGCCGACATGGGGCCGGGGTGAGGGGGGCGGCGGCGGTTCGGGGGCCGCCTCGGGCGGGGCCGGTGGCGGCTGGGCGGGCCGGGGCTCCGACGGCCCGGCCGCGGTCCGGGC
>NZ_JBHWUR010000013.1:70441-117522 GCF_042737755.1 Streptomyces sp. NPDC059994 | reverse complement strand
CCCACCGGCCGGGGCACAGAGGTGGGGGGGGCGCAGGGGCCGCCGCCCCCGCCTGGGGTGCGGTGGGCGGAGCCGCCACGTGGGGGTGCAGGGGCGCAGCCCCTCCCCGGGGTCCGGGGGCGCGGCCCCCGGGAGAACCACCTCAACCCCCCACCCACCCCCGGAGGCCACACGGCGGAGCCGCACATGGCACAGCGGGAACGGGCGGGGTGGGGGTATAAACACGTCACCCCTTCGTCGCCCCCGCCGTCATCCCCGCAACCAAGTGCTTCTGCGCGAACAGGAAGAACACCGCCGCCGGCACCGCGATCAGCACGGACGCCGCCGTCATCGGCCCCCAGTTCGCCGTGTACTGCGTCACGAACGTCTGTAGCCCGCCCGCCAGCGTCAGGTTCTCGTCGCCCACCATGAACGCCGACGAGTACGCGACCTCGCCCCACGCCGTGATGAAGGAGTAGAACGCCGTCACCGCGAGGCCCGGCTTCGCCAGCGGCAGGATCAGGCGCCAGAACGTGCCGAACGGGTTCAGCCCGTCCACCCGTCCCGACTCGTCGATCTCCACCGGGATCCCGTCGAAGAAGCCCTTCATCATCCAGGCGCAGAACGGGACGGCGATCGTCAGATACGTGATGATCAGGCCCACCGGCTGGTTCAGCAGCCCCAGTTGGCCCATCAGGTTGTACAGCGGGACGATCAGGATCGCCATGGGGAACATCTGGGTGACCAGCAGCGTCCACATCAGCGGGCGCATGCCGGGGAACTTGAAGCGGCTCACCGCGTAGCCCGTGGTCGCGGAGATGAAGACGCCGAGCAGCGTCGTCACCCCGGCGATCAGCGCCGAGTTCCCGAACCAGGTGAAGAAGCTCGTCTTGTCCACCAGATAGCGGTAGTTGTCGAGCGTCGTGTCCTTGAAGAAGTCCGTGGTGATCGCGTACTTCGCCGGCTTCAGCGACGTCAGCAGCACCCACAGGACGGGGAAGACGGCGATGACCGACGCCCCGATGAGTGTGGCGTGCAGGCCGACCGAAGCCAACGGTGACCGCTTACCCCGTTGCGACGACATCGTCACCACACCTCTCCCTGCTTGCGAAGCGACCGCCGGTACACAAAGGCGAAGATCATCAGCACCGCCAGGATCAGCACGCCCCACGTCGCCGACCCCGCGAAGTCCCGCGGGCTCTCCACGAAGGCCTCCCGGAACGCCTGGGTCACCAGGATCTCCGTCGAGTCGCCCGGCCCGCCCCGCGTGAGCAGGAAGATCACCGGGAACATGTTGAACGTCCAGATCGTGGAGAGCAGGATCACCGTCGAAGACACCGCGCGGAGGCCCGGGACCGTGATGTAGACGAAGCGTTTCCAGGGCCCGGCCCCGTCCATCTCCGCCGCCTCGTACAGCTCGCCCGGGATCGACTGCAGGCCGCCCAGGATCGCCACCATCATGAACGGCACGCCGAGCCAGACGTTGACCGCGATGACCGAGAACTTCGCCCAGGTCGGGTCGTCCAGCCACGGCACCGCCGAGATGCCGCCGCCGTCCAGGACCTTGTTCAGGAGGCCGTTGTCGCGGTTGAAGAGGAAGCGCCAGGCGAACACCGAGACGAAGCCCGGCACCGCCCACGGCAGGATCAGCATCATCCGGTAGGCCGCACGGCCGCGGAACTCCCGGTTGAGCATGTTCGCCAGCACCAGGCCGAGCAGGAACGTGGAGGCGACACAGCACACCGTCCACACCATGGTCCACACCAGCCGCTGCATGAACACGGGGTCGTTCAGCACATCGACGTAGTTGTCAAGACCGACGAACTTGTACGTCGCGTCGATGTGGTTGGCGCCGATCGTGCGGCCGACGTTGCGTTCGTTGGCGTCGGTCAGCGACAGGTAGATGCCGCGGCCGAGCGGCCATCCGATGATCACGCCGAGGACGATCACCACGGGGGCGACCATCGTCCAGGCGTACCAGTGCGTCGAGAGCGCCCGCCGGAGCCGGCCGGGGCGCTCGCCGGTCGCGCGGCCCCGGCCGCGGGCGCCCTCGCCCGCGGCCTTCGCCGTCGACTGGCCGGTGTGGACAGTCATGTCAGTCAGTACCCGTCTCCCGCTGCCCGTCCGCTACTTCCAGTCCTTGAGGATCTTGTGGAAGGCGGTGGCGGAGGCCTTGGCCGCGTCCTCGGGCGAGGAGGCGCCGGTCACGGCCTTGGTGAACTGGAGCTTCAGCGGCTCGAACAGAGCGCCGTTCTCCGGGATCCAGGCGCGCTCGACGGCCTTGTCGACGGCCGGCTTGAAGAACTGGACCATCTCGTTGGACTTGACGTCCGGCTGGTCGTACGCGGCGGTCCGGGTCGGCAGCAGGCTGAGCGCCTTGGTGGTCTGCACCTGGACGGTCTGCGAGGTCAGGTAGTCGACGAAGGCGTGCGAGGCGTCGCGGTTCTTGGAGCCCGCGTAGACCGCGAGGTCGTGGCCGCCCTGCGGGGCGCCCTGCGCGGCCGAGCCGGCCGGGACCGCGGCGATGCCGAGGTTGGCCTTGTCCTTGAACTCGTCGCCGGCGTAGGCGTCGGCCACGGCCCAGGGGCCGTTGACCATCATGGCGACCTTGCCCGACTTGAAGGCGGTCTCCATGTTGTTCCAGCCGTCGGTCGCGTTGGTGATCGCGGCGCCGGACGTGACCAGGTCCCGGGCGGCCTTGAAGGCCTTGACCCCGGCCGGGGAGTCGACGGTGACCTTCTTGTTCTTGGCGTCGACGAGGTCGCCGCCCTCGCCGTAGATGAACGGCAGGAACCAGTACGAGTCGTCGCCGCGCAGGTACAGGCCGGTCTTGCCGGTCTTGGACTTGATGGCCGCGGCGGCCGTCTTCACCTCTTCGAGGGACTTCGGCGGCTGCACGCCCGCGTCCTTCAGCATCTTCTTGTTGTAGAAGAGGCCGAGGGTGTCGATGACCTGCGGGACGGCGTACATCTGGCCGTCGTACCTGCCGCTGGCCGCGGCCTGCTTGAGGAAGGCGGAGTCCACTTCCTTGGCCTTGGCGTCCGGGACCTTGTCCAGGTAGCCGAGGGAGGCGAAGTCGGCGACCCAGCCGACGTCGGCGCGGATGACGTCCGGCGCGTCGGAGCCGCTGCTGAAAGCGTTCTTGATCTTGTTCTGCGCGTCGCCGTACGGCACGTTGACGTACTTGACGGTGACCTTGGGGTGCTGCGCGTGGAAGTCCTCGGCGATCTTCTTGAACGTCGCCTTCTCGGTGTCGTTCGAGGTGTCCCACCATGTGACGGTGCCGGAGAGCTCGCCCGAGCTCTTCTTGTCACCGCTGTCACTGCTGTCACTGTCGCCGCAAGATGTCGCCGCGAGCGCCAGGGCCGCGACCAGCGCGGTGGCCGCTATGCCACGTCGCATGTGAACTCCTTCAACGGGTGCCGCGCCATCACGGCGCCGGATCGCCAGGAACGTAACAAGGATGAAAGAAGACCGAAAGACCTTGCGAAGAATTTCTGCAAGGCCGGTCGATCGTTACATCCACGTGTCCACACGGTTGCCGATGCGCACCTTGTCAGGAGGCTTCTCCGTACCCCATGGGCACGTCCGGGAGGTCGGCACCGCCTTTGCAAGGCTTCCGCAAGACCTTGCAGGACTGTTACCTTCGGGATGCAGAGGCGTTGATCCCGTAGTCGCAGAACGCAGAACATCGCGCAGGCCACTGGAGAGGGACCCGTTTATGACGCAGGAGCTCACCACGACCACCGCCGTCGCGGGCCGCGGCCAGGGCCGGGACCCCGGGAGTACCCCCTGGTGGCGCGACGCCGTCATCTACCAGGTGTACGTCCGCTCCTTCGCGGACGGCGACGGCGACGGCATCGGTGACCTGCCCGGCATCCGGGCCCGCCTGCCGCACCTCGCCGAGCTGGGCGCGGACGCCGTCTGGCTCACCCCCTTCTACGCCTCCCCACAGGCCGACGGCGGCTACGACGTGGCGGACTACCGGGCCGTCGACCCGCTCTTCGGGGACCTCCAGGACGCCGACGACCTGGTCCGCGAGGCCCATCGACTCGGCCTGCGGGTGATCGTCGACATCGTCCCCAACCACACCTCCGACCAGCACAGCTGGTTCCGCGCGGCGCTCGCCGGCGGCCCCGAGCGCGACCGCTACCACTTCCACCCCGGCAAGCGGGCCGCCGTGCCCGCCCAGGGCGGCGCCGCTCCGCCCAACGACTGGGAGTCGGTCTTCGGCGGCCCGGCCTGGACCCCTACCGAGGACGGCGACTGGTATCTGCACCTGTTCGCCCCGGAGCAGCCCGACCTCAACTGGGAACACCCCGAGGTGCGGGCCGAGTTCGAGTCGGTGCTGCGCTTCTGGCTCGACCTCGGCGTCGACGGCTTCCGTATCGACGTGGCCCACGGCATGGTGAAGGCGGCCGGACTGCCCGACATCGGCGCCCGGGAGCAGGCCAAGCTGATCGGCGCCCAGGAGCTGCCGTTCTTCGACCAGGACGGCGTCCACGAGATCCACCGCACCTGGCGCCGGCTGCTCGACTCCTACGAGGGGGAGCGCATCGCGGTCGCCGAGGCCTGGGCGCCCTCGCCCGAGCGGCTCGCCCTGTACGTACGCCCGGACGAACTGCACCAGGCCTTCAACTTCCAGTTCCTGAACTGCCCGTGGGACGCGGCACAGATGCGCGCGGTCGTCGACGCCTCGCTCGCCGCGACCCGCTCGGTGGGCGCGCCCACCACCTGGGTGCTCTCCAACCACGACGTGGTGCGCCACCCGACCCGCTACGGCGGCGGCGAGCAGGGCCTGCGCCGGGCCAGGGCCGCGGCCCTGCTGATGCTGGCGCTGCCCGGCTCCGCCTATGTCTACCAGGGCGAGGAGCTGGGCCTGCCCGAGGTGACCGACCTGCCCGACGAGGTGCGCCAGGACCCGTCCTTCTTCCGCGCCGAGGGCCAGGACGGGTTCCGGGACGGCTGCCGGGTGCCCATCCCGTGGACCGCCGAGGGGCCCTCGTACGGCTTCGGCAGCGGCGGCAGCTGGCTGCCCCAGCCCGGCTCCTGGCGCGGTCTGTCCGTCGAGGCGCAGACCGGCGACCCGCGCTCGACCCTGGAGCTCTACCGCTCGGCCCTCGCCCTGCGCCGCGAACTGCCGGGGCTCGGGGACGGGGAGATGGAGTGGCTCCAGGCGCCCGGGGACGTGCTGGCGTTCACGCGGCCGGGGTTCGTGTGCACGGTCAACACGGGCGCCGGGGCGGCCCAACTTCCAGTGCCCGGACGGCCACTGCTCTCGACCTCGGCGCTGGAGTTCACCGGCGGTAACGTCACGATCCCCGCCGAATCAGCGGTCTGGTGGGCAATCTGACGTGCGACCGGTACAGTCCAATCCCGTGACCGCACGGCTTGCCGACATCGCAGCCCAGGCGGGGGTCAGCGAAGCCACAGTCAGCCGCGTGCTCAACGGCAAGCCCGGTGTGGCCGCGGGCACCCGTGAATCCGTGCTTGCCGCACTCGACGTCCTCGGCTACGAGCGGCCGGTACGGCTGCGCAGGCGCAGCGCCGGTCTGGTCGGTCTGATAACGCCGGAGCTGGAGAACCCGATCTTCCCGGCGCTCGCCCAGGTCATCGGCCAGTCCCTCACCCGCCAGGGGTACACCCCGGTCCTGGCCACCCAGACGCCCGGCGGCTCCACCGAGGACGAGCTCACCGAGATGCTGGTCGACCGGGGCGTCTCGGGCATCATCTTCGTCTCCGGGCTGCACGCCGACACCACGGCCGACATGGACCGCTACGAGCAGCTGCGCGCCCAGGGCGTGCCGTACGTGCTGGTGGACGGCTTCTCGCCGAAGGTGCAGGCACCCTTCATCTCCCCCGACGACCGGGCGGCGATGCGGCTCGCGGTCACGCACCTCGCAGCCCTCGGCCACACCCGCATCGGGCTCGCCGTGGGCCCCAAGCGGTTCGTGCCGGTGCTGCGCAAGATCGAGGGGTTCACGGCCGCGATGGAGGACTCGCTGGGGCTGACCCCGGCCGAGGCCGAGGCGCTGGTCCAGCACTCGCTGTACACGCTTGAGGGCGGTCAGGCCGCGACCACCGCGCTGATCGCGGCGGGGTGCACGGCGGTGGTGTGCGCCAGCGACATGATGGCGCTGGGCGCGATCCGGGCGGCCCGCCAGGCCGGGCTCGACGTGCCGAAGGACATCTCGGTGGTCGGCTTCGACGACTCCCCGCTCATAGCGTTCACCGATCCCCCGCTGACCACGATCCGCAAGCCGGTGACGGCCATGGGGCAGGCGGCGGTCCGCGCCCTCCTGGAGGAGATCGGCGGCACCCCGGCCCCGCACAGCGAGTTCGTGTTCATGCCCGAGCTGGTGGTACGTGGTTCAACCGCTTCTGGACCGGCTCCCAAGTAGCTCTCCAGTGGGACGGCTGCCCGGTTCGGCATAAAATCGGGGGAAGAGTCGGCCTCTCCTCCGTAAGGAGTCCTCCACAGGGAGTAGAAATCCGGACCGAACGCGACCGGAGGACGATCTGCGGGGCGTGGGTCCATCTGGCAGACTCTCTCGCTATGGGTGAAATGACCGTGAAGACTCTGGAAGGTACGGCGGACACCCCGTCGGCCGCCGCGTCGGCTGCGCCCACACCCGTTTCCGAAGAGCACGTCACCGAAGCGCCGACGCCGCCGGTCCCGGCACCGCCCACCACGCTGCTCCAACGGCTGCGCACCCCGCGCCGCCCCCGGATCTGGTTCGAAGTCCTCCTGATCGCGGTGAGTTACTGGACGTACTCACTGATCCGCAACGCCGTCCCCGAACAGAAGTCGCAGGCGCTCGACAACGCCGACTGGATCTGGTCGGTCGAGCAGCACCTCGGCATCGCGGTGGAGCAGTCCGTCAACCACGGCGTCAACTCGGTGACATGGCTGATCACCGGGATGAACTACTACTACGCCACACTCCACTTCATCGTCACGATCGGTGTCCTGGTGTGGCTCTTCCGCAGCCACCCCGGCCGCTACGCGGCGTCCCGGCTGATCCTCTTCGCCACCACCGGCGTGGCCCTGGTGGGCTACTACTTCTACCCGCTGGCCCCGCCCCGCCTGATGAACGGCGGGAACTTCGTCGACACCGTCCTGGTCCACCAGACCTGGGGCTCGATGGCCTCGGGCGACCTGAAGAACATGTCGAACCAGTACGCGGCGATGCCGTCCATGCACATCGGCTGGTCGCTGTGGTGCGGCCTGACGGTCTTCGCGCTCGCCAAGGCGCCCTGGGCACGGATCCTCGGCCTGCTCTACCCGGCGGCGACCCTGGTCGTCATCGTCTCGACGGCCAACCACTTCTGGCTGGACGCGGTGGGCGGCATCCTCTGCCTGGCCTTCGGCTTCCTCGTCTCGTACGCCTGGTACGGGAAACTGCCGCACCGCCTGGCGAGGCGGCCCGAGGACACGCCACGCGCCCGCGCGGCCGCCGGCCCCGTACGCGCGTAGCCGTTCCTCGCCTGCCCTGACCCGGCTCCCTGCGGATAGGCTCGGATCCGACCTTGATCCGGCGCGGAGCCGGGCGCGGTGGCAGTGGGAGGCGGGATGACGGCGGTGCCGGGGCGCAGGAGCAGCACCTTCACACGGCTGCTGCGGTTCGGGTTCACCGATCCGTCGGCGGCCGAGCGGCTGCTCGACACCCCGGAGCTCGCCTCCGTACGGACCGATCCGGTGCTCCTGGACGCGCTGGGGGCGACCGCCGACCCCGATCTGGCGCTCGCCGGGCTGGTACGGATCGTGGAGGCACAGGACCCGGCCGAGCGGCAGGCGCTGCTCGACACCCTGATCACCGCCAAGCCGCTGCGGGACCGCCTCCTGGGGGTCCTGGGGGCCTCCGAGGCGCTCGGTGACCATCTGGCGCGGCATCCGCGCGACTGGCACGCGCTCGTCACCTACGAGGCCGTGGACCTGCATCCGGGGGTCGCGGAGTTCGAGCGGGGCCTGGCGCGGGCCCAGGACGCGGTTTCGCTGCGGGTCGCCTACCGCAGCTGCCTGCTGGCCATAGCGGCCCGCGATGTGTGCGGGACGACCGATGTGGCCGAGACGGCCGCCGAGCTCGCGGACCTGGCCACCGCCACGCTGCGGGCGGCGCTCGCCATCGCCCGGACCGCGGCCCCCGACGACGCCGCGATATGCCGGCTCGCGGTGATCGCGATGGGCAAGTGCGGCGGCCACGAACTGAACTACGTCTCCGACGTCGACGTGATCTTCGTCGGGGAGCCCGCGGAAGGCGCCGACGAGCGCAAGGCGCTCCAGGCCGCCACCCGGCTCGCCTCGCACCTGATGCGGATCTGCTCGGAGACCACCGTCGAGGGCACCATCTGGCCCGTCGACGCCAATCTGCGCCCCGAGGGCCGCAACGGCCCGCTGGTGCGCACGCTCTCCTCGCACCTCGCGTACTACCAGCGCTGGGCGAAGACCTGGGAGTTCCAGGCGCTGCTCAAGGCACGGGCGGTGGCCGGGGACCCGGAGCTGGGGGCCTCGTACATCGAGGCGGTGTCGCCGCTGGTGTGGCAGGCCGCCGAGCGCGACAACTTCGTCGGCGACGTGCAGAAGATGCGCCGCCGGGTCGTCGACAACATCCCGGCCGCCCAGGTCCACCGCGAGCTGAAGCTGGGGCCGGGCGGGCTGCGGGACGTCGAGTTCGCCGTACAGCTGCTCCAGCTGGTGCACGGGCGCGGCGACGCGACCCTGCACAGCGGCACCACCCTGGACGCGCTCGGCGCGCTCGCGGCGGGCGGGTACGTGGGGCGCGCGGACGCCGCCCAGCTGGACGACGCGTACCGCTTCCTGCGCGCGATGGAGCACCGCATCCAGCTGTACCGGCTGCGCCGCACCCATCTGGTGCCCGAGGACGAGGCCGATCTGCGCCGTCTGGGCCGCTCGCTCGGCCTGCGCACCGAGCCGGTCAGCACCCTCAACCGGGAGTGGAAGAAGCATGCCTCCGTGGTGCGGCGGCTGCACGAGAAGCTCTTCTACCGGCCGCTGCTCGACGCGGTCGCCCAGCTCTCCCCCGGCGAGACCCGGCTCAGCCCGCGCGCGGCCGGACAGCGACTGGAGGCCCTGGGGTACGCGGACCCGGCCGCGGCGCTGAGACATCTGGAGGCGCTCTCCTCGGGCGTGACCCGCAAGGCCGCCATCCAGCGCACCCTGCTGCCGGTCCTCCTCGGCTGGTTCGCCGACTCGGCCGACCCGGACGCGGGCCTGCTCGGCTTCCGCAAGGTCTCCGACGCGCTCGGCAAGACCCCCTGGTACCTGCGGCTGCTGCGCGACGAGGGCGCGGCGGCGGAGAACCTGGCCCGGGTGCTCTCGGCCGGCCGCCTCGCCCCGGACCTGCTGCTGCGGGCCCCGGAGGCGGTGGCGATCCTGGGCGACCCGGAGGGCCTCAAGCCGCGCGTCCGCGAGCCGCTGGAGCAGGAGGTACTGGCCGCGGTGGGCCGCTCCGAGAGCGCCGAGGGCGCGGTCGCGGCGGCCCGTGGCGTACGGCGCAGAGAGCTGTTCCGCACCGCCGCGGCCGATCTGATCGGCTCGTACGGCACGGAGGAACGCCCCGCCGAGGAGGACCCGGGGGCGCTGGTCGACCGGGTCGGGAACGCGGTGACGGACCTGAACGCGGCGACGCTCGCGGGCGCGCTGCGGGCGGCCGTGCGGGCGGAGTGGGGCGAGCTCCTGCCCACCAGGTTCGCGGTCATCGGCATGGGCCGCTTCGGCGGGCACGAACTGGGCTACGGCTCGGACGCGGACGTCCTGTTCGTCCACGAGCCGCGCGAGTTCGTCGACGAGCAGGAGGCCACGCAGACCGCCAACCGGGTCGTCGCCGAGATGCGCCGGCTGCTCCAACTCCCCACGGCCGACCCGCCGTTGCTGATCGACGCGGATCTGCGCCCGGAGGGCAAGAGCGGCCCGATGGCGCGCACCCTGGCCTCCTACGCCGCGTACTACCGCCGCTGGTCCCTGGTGTGGGAGAGCCAGGCGCTGCTGCGCGCCGAGCCGATGGCGGGCGACGAGGAGCTGGGGCGGCGGTTCATCGAGCTGATCGACCCGCTGCGCTACCCGGCCGAGGGGCTCGGGGACGACGCGGTGCGCGAGATCAGGCGCCTCAAGGCCCGGATGGAGTCGGAGCGGATGCCGCGCGGCGCCGACCCCACGCTCCACACCAAGCTGGGGCGCGGCGGCCTCTCGGACGTCGAGTGGACGGTCCAGCTGCTCCAGATGCAGAACGGCTGGGCCGAGCCGGGCCTGCGCACCACCCGCACCCGGGAAGCGCTCTCCGCCGCCCACGCGGCGGGCCTGATCTCCACCGAGGACGCGGTGATACTGGACGACGCGTGGGTACTGGCGACGCGGGTGCGCAACGGGGTGATGCTGGTGCGGGGGCGTGCGGGTGACACGTTCCCGTCCGACGGGCGGGAGCTGGCGGCGGTCGGCCGCTACCTCGGTTACGAGCCGGGCCACGTCGGGGACATGCTGGACGACTACCGCCGTGTGACGCGGCGGGCGCGAGCGGTGGTAGAACGCCTTTTCTACGGGGCATAACCATCGAACAAGGGCGCATTTCGGCTGCGGACCGTGCTGGGTTGCTCGCGCAGTTCCCCGCGCCCCTGACCACCCAGGGGCGCGGGGCTGTGGCATTTGCGGCTCCGCCGCGTGGGCGCGAGCAACCCCGCACGGTCCGCAGCCACAATCTCACCCAACCGTTCCCCAGTCCTTCACCCGCACGGATCTTCCCGTCTTCAACTGCCCGCCCTAACCTCTCGGTGCACCGCCCCCCACATTCCCCCTCACCGGAGGTACCGCCGTGTCCGGCTGGTCCATACCCCGCCGCCGTACCCGCACCGCCCTCTTCTCCGCCGTCGGCCTCGCGGCCGCGTCCGCCGGCCTGTGGGCCGGGCTCGGCGGCACGTCCGCCGCCTCGACGACGGCGACCGTGCCCACCCCCGACCACACCGTGGTCGTGGTCTTCGAGAACCACGCGTACAACCAGGTCATCGGCAGCTCCAGCGCCCCCTACATCAACTCGCTCAAGAGCGGCGGCGCCAACCTCACGCAGTCGTTCGGCGTCACGCACCCGAGCCAGCCCAACTACCTCCAGCTCTTCTCGGGCAGCAACCAGGGCGTCACGGACGACAGCTGCTACACCCCCGGCTTCAGCTCCGCGGCCAACCTGGGCTCCGAGCTGATCGCCGCGGGCAAGACCTGGGGCAGCTACAACGAGACCCTGCCCAGCCAGGGCTCCACCACGTGCAGCAGCGGCAAGTACGCCCGCAAGCACAACCCCTGGTTCGCCTTCAGCAACGTGCCGACCTCCACGGCCAAGACGATGACCCAGTTCCCCACCGACTTCACCACGCTGCCGCAGGTCTCCTTCGTCGTGCCGAACCTGTGCAGCGACATGCACGACTGCTCGGTCTCGACCGGTGACACCTGGCTGAAGAACAACCTGAAGGCGTACGCGGACTGGGCCAAGACCCACAACAGCCTGCTCGTGGTCACCTTCGACGAGGACAACCGGCTCGCGGGCAACAAGATCGCGACCGTCCTCTACGGCCAGCAGGTCATCCCGGGCTCGTCGTCCTCGACGACGTACAACCACTACAACGTCCTGCGCACGATCGAGGACATGTACGGCACCACGCACGCCGGCCAGGCCGCCAACGCCTCGGACATCACGGGCATCTGGGCCTCCTGACGTGTACGTAGCAGACAGCCGCAGCACTCCCGCGGCCCCCGCCGCCCGGCTCACCCCCGGGCGGCGGTCCGCCGTGGCCCCGACCGTGCTCGCGCTCGGCGCGGTCAGCCTGATCACCGACGTCTCCTCGGAGATGGTCACCGCCGTCCTGCCGCTCTACCTGGTCACCGGCCTCGGTCTGTCGCCGCTCGGCTTCGGCCTGCTCGACGGCGTCTACAACGGCTTCAGCGCGCTCGTCCGGCTCATCGGCGGGCACCTGGCCGACCGGGGCGGGCGCCACAAGGCCGTCGCGGTCTTCGGCTACGGCCTGTCGGCGGTGTGCAAACCCCTGCTCCTGGTGGCGGGTTCGCTGCCGGTGATCGGCGCGGTGCTCGCGGCCGACCGGACCGGCAAGGGGCTGCGCACGGCGCCGCGCGACGCGATGATCTCGCTGGCCTCGGCGCCCGAGGCGCGCGGGCGGGCGTTCGGCGTGCACCGCGCGATGGACACGGCGGGCGCGCTGCTCGGGCCGCTGGCAGCGTTTCTGATCCTCCGTCAAGCGGTGGACGGCTATGACGCCGTCTTCACGGTGAGCTTCTGCGTGGCGGCGGTCGGCGTCCTCGTCCTGGTGCTGTTCGTCCCCGCGCGCACCGCCCCCGAACGGGCCCCCGACGCGCCGCGCGCCTCGCTCAAGGCGGCCCTCGCCCTGCTCGGCGAGCGCGAGGTGCGCCGACTCGCCCTCTGCGCCCTGCTGTTGGGCCTGGCCACGGTCAGCGACTCCTTCGTCTACCTCCTGCTCCAGCGGCGCCTGGACGTGCCCGACCGCTGGTTCGCGCTGCTGCCGCTCGGGACGGCCGCCGCGTTCCTGCTGCTTGCCGTCCCGCTGGGCCGCCTCGCCGACCGGGTGGGCCGCTGGCAGGTCTTCCTCGGCGGCCACGCGGCCCTGCTGTGCGCGTACGCCCTGCTGCTGCCGGGCTGGCGCGGCGCGGCGCTCCCGTACGTCGTCCTCGCCCTGCACGGCCTGTTCTACGCGGCGACCGACGGCGTCCTGATGGCCGCGGCGGCGGGCGCCGTCCCGGCCGGACTCCGCTCCAGCGGGCTGGCGTTGATCCAGACCGGCCAGGCGTCGGCCCGCTTCGTCTGTTCGATCGCGTTCGGCGCGGCCTGGACCGCGTGGGGCGACCGCACGGCCCTGTCCACGGCGGCCGTGGCGCTCGCGGTGTGCGCGGCCGGGGCGGTTCTGCTGCGCCCGGCGGCCACGTCCGAAACCGACGGGGGAAGGCCCGCATGACCCTCCGCAGCAAACTGATCGTCCTCGTGACGGCCCTGGTCGTCCTCGCGGGCGTGGCCACCGCGTCCGTGCTGCACGCGACGGCCCGCGAGGACCGCAGGAACCAGGTGCAGGCGGGCGGCCCGCCGGTGAAGGGCGGCCAGGTCTCGCTCGCCCCGGACTCCGGCCGCCGGATCGTCTTCCGCAACATGGCCTGGGGCCCGCACCGCGACGAGCTCGCCACGGTCCCGGCCGCCGGCCCGGCGGGGCCGCGCACCGCCTCCGGGGTCAAGTGCCTGCGCTTCTACGCCGCCGCCGGGACCGGGGTGTGCCTGCGGGCCGAGCGGGGCGCGGTGCAGGACGGCTACCGGGCGGTGATCCTGGACGCGCGGCTGAAGGAGCGCGCCCACTACAGCCTGCCGGGCATCCCGACCCGGGCGCGGGTCTCCCCGTCCGGCCATCTGGCCGCCTGGACGGTCTTCGTGGGCGGCGACTCGTACGCGGGCACGAACTTCTCCACCCGCACGGCGATCCTGGACACGCGCACGGGCCAACTGACCAAGACGCTGGAGGACTTCGCGATCGAGCGCGACGGACACCCGTACCGCGCCTCCGATGTGAACTTCTGGGGCGTCACCTTCGCCGACGACGAGCACTTCTACGCGACGATGGCGACGGGCAAGAAGACGTATCTGGTCCGCGGCGACCTCCCCTCCCGCAAGGTGACGACACTCCGCACCAACCTGGAGTGCCCGTCCCTCTCCCCCGACGGCACCCGCCTCGCCTTCAAGAAGCGCGTCCCCGGCCTCCCGGCGGACGCGCCCTGGCGCCTGTACGTCCTGGACCTCGCCACGATGCACGAGACGGCCCTGGCGGAGCCGCGCAGCGTGGACGACCAGCTGGTCTGGCAGGACGACAGGACGGTGACGTACTCCCTGCCGGGCGACTACGGGGCCGACCTGTACACGCTCCCGGCGGACGGCACGGGCAGCCCGCACCGGCTGCTGACGGCGGGTCTGGCGCCGGCGTATCTGGGCTGATCGGCCGGGCGGGGGCGGCGCCGGGGGCGGCGGGGCCGTACAGCCCCCCGACGCACGCCATTCATCCATCCATACGGACACGGGGCCAAGGACGGCAGCGGCGCCGGGGGGCGGGAAGGGCGGGGCGGTCAGTCCTTGTGGAAGCGGTACGACTCCCGCTCCATCTCGCGGACCTCGACCATGACGTGCAGCCGGCGGCCCTCCGGGGCCGTCACCTGCTTGAGGGCGATGTCGCGGACCGTCTCGGCGAGCTTCTCGCGGGCCTCCCGGGTGCGGCCGGTGAGGATCGAGAGCTGGATGAAGAGGGCGTCGATGTTCTCGTCGCCCTCGCCGAAGTAGGACTCCTCTATCCGCCGGAAGCGGGTCTTGAAGGCCACGGCCGGGGCGTCGACGATGCCCGGCGCGGCGGCGTGCACCTCGCGCGCGAAGGCCTGGCGGTCGAAGGTCTCGGCGAGACCTTCCGAGTACTCGACATGGACGAACGGCATGCTCAATCCTCTGGTCGCACGGCGGGACCGGCTGGCTCCCAGCAGCCGCAACCGGCCGCCGCCGGGCGGTATTCCCCCGGCCGCCGGTCCCGGACGCGCCGGGAGGCCCGCCCCACGCGCCCGGGCGGGCCTCCCGTACGTACTCAGGACGGCTGGACCAGCCCGATCACGTTGCCGTCGGCGTCCTTCACCGACGCCGTCAGCCGGCCGCCGCCGACGTCCTGGACGTCCTGGAGCGACTCCGCGCCGGCTTCGAGCAGCGTCTTCACGGACTTCTTGATGTCGTCGACATGCCAGTACGGGACCGGCCCCGTCATCCCCTTGCCGTGGCCGTTGGGGTCGAGGCCAACTTCCTGGCCCCCCGCGTTGAACTGCACGTAGTACGGCTCGTCCATCACGGGATCGGCGCCCAGGAGGCCGCCGAACAGGGCCTTCGCCCGGGCGATGTCCTTGACGGGATAGATGATCGTCTTGAGGCCTTGGGTCATGGGAGTGCTCCTCGCAGTGCATGGCGCGGGGCGGCTTCCGACCGCCCCTGCCATGACATACCCCGGCGGACCGACCCGCCCGCCGGGCTCACCCGAATGCCCCTACTACCCGTACCGCCTCTACAGCACCGGCAGGTTCTTCCGCAGCTCGAACGCGGTGACCTCGGAGCGGTACTCCTCCCACTCCTGCTTCTTGTTGCGCAGGAAGAAGTCGAAGACGTGCTCGCCGAGCGTCTCGGCGACCAGTTCGCTGCGCTCCATCAGCGAGATCGCCTCGCCGAGGTTCTGCGGCAGCGGCTCGATGCCCATCGCGCGCCGCTCGGAGTCGGAGAGCGCCCAGACGTCGTCGTCGGCGCCCGCCGGGAGCTCGTAGCCCTCCTCGATGCCCTTGAGGCCGGACGCGAGGAGCAGGGAGTACGCCAGGTACGGGTTGCAGCCGGAGTCCAGGGAGCGGACCTCGACGCGGGAGGAGCCGGTCTTGCCGGGCTTGTACATCGGTACACGGATCAGCGCGGAGCGGTTGTTGTGGCCCCAGCAGATGTACGAGGGGGCCTCGCCGCCCGCGCCCGCCGTGCGCTCCGAGCCGCCCCAGATGCGCTTGTAGGAGTTGACCCACTGGTTGGTGACGGCCGAGATCTCGGCGGCGTGCTTGAGCAGGCCCGCGATGAAGGAGCGGCCGACCTTGGAGAGCTGGTACTCGGCGCCCGACTCGTAGAACGCGTTCCGGTCGCCCTCGAAGAGGGAGAGGTGGGTGTGCATACCGGAGCCGGGGAACTCCGAGAACGGCTTCGGCATGAACGTCGCCTGGACGCCCTGCTCAAGCGCCACCTGCTTCATGACCAGGCGGAACGTCATGATGTTGTCGGCCGTGGAGAGCGCGTCGGCGTAGCGGAGGTCGATCTCCTGCTGGCCCGGCGCGCCCTCGTGGTGGCTGAACTCGACCGAGATGCCCATCGACTCCAGCATGGTGATCGCCTGGCGGCGGAAGTCCATGCCGACGTTCTGCGGGGTGTGGTCGAAGTAGCCGGAGTTGTCGGCGGGCACCGGGCGGGTGCCGTCCAGCGGCTTGTCCTTCAGCAGGAAGAACTCGATCTCGGGGTGGGTGTAGAAGGTGAAGCCCAGGTCCGAGGTCTTGGCGAGGATGCGCTTGAGGACGAAGCGCGGGTCCGCGAAGGACGGGGAGCCGTCGGGCATCAGGATGTCGCAGAACATCCGCGCGGTGCCCGGGGCCTCAGCGCGCCACGGCAGGATCTGGAACGTGCTCGGGTCCGGCTTGGCGATCATGTCGGACTCGTACACCCGGGCGAAGCCCTCGATGGCCGACCCGTCGAAGCCGATGCCCTCGTCGAACGCCTGCTCCAGTTCGGCAGGAGCCACCGCGACCGACTTCAGGAAGCCGAGCACATCGGTGAACCACAAACGCACAAACCGGATGTCACGCTCTTCGAGAGTGCGGAGCACGAACTCCTGCTGCTTGTCCATAGCCACATCCTTGCAGTTCAGACGGTCTGTGCACCACCGCCCGGGCATGAGGGGGAAGCATCAGTATCAAGGCCCGGGATTACCGCCACATTACGCACCCGCTATGACCTGCGGCACGTCACCTCCCCACAGTCGCACCAGGTGCCGCCCGGGGCGAGGCTGTGGGGGATACTCGCTCCTCGTCGCATGCAGAAACGTCCCCGCAACGGTCGATCACGGCCACCGGGCACGGACCCGAGTACTGCCAACGAGTACGTCTATGGAGAACCGCAGGATGACCGGCACCCAGATGGAGCCCCCGGATACCGTCGCCGCCCCGCCTGCCCGGGAGCCGGCCGTCCGCCGCTGGCGGGCCTGGCTCCTGGACGGCCTGTCCGAGAACTCCGCGCGCCACCCCGGCCCGCACGGCACCCCGCCGCAGGAGCACAAGGGCCACACGTGGTGGCGGGTGATGTGCCTGACGGGTGTGGACTACTTCTCCACCCTCGGCTACCAGCCCGGCATCGCGGCCCTCGCGGCCGGACTGCTCTCGCCGATGGCCACTCTCGTACTGATCGCGCTGACCCTGCTCGGCGCGCTGCCGGTCTACCGGCGCGTCGCCAAGGAGTCCCCCAACGGCGAAGGCTCCATCGCCATGCTGGAGCGGCTGCTGCCCTGGTGGGCGGGGAAGATCTTCGTCCTGGTGCTGCTCGGCTTCGCGGCCACCGACTTCATGATCACCATCACCCTTTCGGCGGCCGACGCCTCGGCCCACGTGGTGGAGAACCCCTTCGCCCCCGACTGGCTGCACGGCTCCAACCTCTGGATCACGCTGGCCCTGGTCGCCGCCCTCGGCGCGGTCTTCCTCAAGGGGTTCAAGGAGGCCATGGGCATCGCCGTGGTGCTGGTGGCCGTCTATCTGACGCTCAACCTGGTGGTCCTCGCCACCGCCGTCGGCAAGATCGCCACCGAGCCGGTGGTGGTCGACGACTGGTGGCACGCGGTCAGCGCCGAGCACTCCTCGCCGCTGGCGATGGTCGGCGTGGCGCTGCTCGTCTTCCCCAAGCTCGCGCTCGGCATGTCCGGCTTCGAGACGGGCGTGGCGGTGATGCCGCAGATCACGGGGGACGCCTCCGACACGTACGCCAAGCCGCTCGGCCGTATCCGCGACACCCGCAAGCTGCTCACCACCGCGGCCCTCGTCATGAGCGGCTTCCTGCTGGTCTCCAGCCTCGCCACGACGATCCTCATCCCGGAGGCGGAGTTCAAGACGGGCGGCGACGCCAACGGCCGCGCGCTCGCCTATCTCGCCCACCAGCACCTGGGCGAGGCGTTCGGCACGGTGTACGACGTGTCGACCATCGCGATCCTCTGGTTCGCCGGGGCGTCGGCGACGGCCGGGCTGCTCAACCTCGTTCCGCGCTATCTGCCGCGCTACGGCATGGCCCCGGAGTGGACCCGCGCGGTGCGCCCGCTGGTGCTGATCTTCGTGGCGATCGCCTTCTTCATCACCTGGTGGTTCGACGCCGACGTCGACGCGCAGAGCGGCGCGTACGCGACCGGGGTGCTCGTCCTGATGCTGTCGGCGTCGTTCGCCTCGACCGTCGCCGTACTGCACCGGGGCAGGCGGGCCGCCGCTCTGGGGTTCGGCGCCATCACCGCCGTCTTCGCGTACACCCTGGTCACCAATGTCATCGAGCGGCCCGACGGTCTCAAGATCGCGCTGCTGTTCATCCTCGCCATCCTGCTGTCGTCGTTCGCGTCCCGGGTGCACCGGGCGTTCGAGCTGCGGGCCACCGAGGTGACCTTCGACGAGGCGGCGAGCCGGTTCATCGACGAGGCGGCCGCGAGCGGGCCGCTGCGGCTGATCGCCAACGAGCCGCAGGAGCACAGCACCCGGGAGTACCGCGCCAAGGAGTACAGCCAGCGCGAGGAGACCCACATCCCGGACGGGCGGCCGGTGCTGTTCCTGGAGGTGTTCGTGCAGAACTCCTCGGACTTCACCACCGAGCTGACCGTGCACGGCGACGAGAAGCACGGGGTGCGCAGGCTGCGGGTGGAGGGCGCGGTGGTGCCCAACACCATCGCGGCGGTGATGATGAAGCTGCGCGAGCGCACCGGCGAGGTGCCGCACGCGTACTTCAACTGGACCGAGGGCCACCCGCTCAGCCATCTGCTGCGCTTCCTGGTCTTCGGCGACGGCGAGGTCGCCCCGGTCACCCGCGAGGTGCTGCGCCGCGCCGAACCGGACCTGAAGCGGCGGCCGCGCGTCCACGTGGGCTGACCCCCGGGTCCGGGCCGGGCCGCCGACGGATCCGCCCCGGGCGGCTGCCCGGGGCGTGGCGGCCCGGTTCCGGCCGGACGGCCGGATCTTGGCCGACCCCGCCCTGCCGCGCGTCGCGCTCCCTCGCTTAGCATCTGCGCCTATGGGGGGAGTGCGACGCCTTCGCATCTCACGTCCTGTGGCGCTGGTGAGCGCCATGGCGACGCTCCTCGGCGCGCTCTTCCTCTGCCTCACCGCGGGCGGCGCGGCGAGCGCCGACCCGGCCCCCAGGGCCCACCACGCCGTGCCGGTGAGCGGCGCGGCGCAGTACAGCTGTCCGTACGACCGGGGCGACTGCGGGCTCTTCCCGCACGCCGACCCGGCCGTGCTCACGGCGCCGCCGCCGATCGACACCTCGGCGCCGGGGGCCGGGCATGCGGTGCGGGCCGCCGCGGTCTGCCCCTCGGGGGCGCCTGTTCGGGGCGGGGCTCGGCCCCGGGCCCCTGACCTGCATGTCCTTCAAGTTCTGCGGACGTAGCTCCGCTGGTTGTGCGGTTGTTCGGCTGCGGACCGTCCTGGGCTGGTCGCGCCCCCAAGCTCTCGACTGCGCTCGAGCAGGGGGGACCCCCATCGCGGCGGAGCCGCACATGACACAGCCCCGCGCCCCTGAGCGGCAACGGGCCTCGCGGGGTCCGAAGACCCTCCCCCGACTCCCCCATCACCAGAAGGACTTGAGCCCCCATGGCCACCAAGGAATCGAAGAACTCCCGCCAGGCGCGGATAGCCGAGATGCGCCGCGCCGAGCAGGCCCGCGAGCGGCGCAACAAGATCGTCGCCGTCACCGTGTCGGTGGCGATCGTCGCCGGGCTCGTCGGCGTCGGCGCGTACCTGCTGAACAAGGAGTCCGACGACAAGGACAAGCAGCAGGCGCAGAAGGCCGCCGACGCCAAGGCGAGCATCGCCGGCGAGAAGGACTGGGACCCGAAGAAGCTCGGCCGCAACCACGTCACCAAGACCGTGTCGTACCCGATGAAGCCGCCGGTCGGCGGCGACCACAACCAGGTGTGGATGAACTGCGGCGGCGTCGTCTACAAGAAGGCGCTCCCCGACATGAACGCGGTGCACTCGCTGGAGCACGGCGCGGTGTGGGTGACGTACAACGACAAGGCGCCCGCCGCCGATGTGCAGAAGCTCTCCGACAAGGTCTCCAAGACGCCGTACTCGCTGATGAGCCCCTACCAGGACCAGGCCGGGGCGATCATGCTCAGTGCCTGGGGCAAGCAGGTCACCGTGACCAGCGCGGACGACCCGCGGGTCAACCAGTTCTTCGCCAAGTACGTGCAGGGCGCGCAGACGCCGGAGCCGGGCGCGGCGTGCACCGGCGGGCTGGACCAGAAGTGAACCGCACCTACTGGGCGTCCCTCGCGGCGGTCGTGGCGGCCCTGGTGTTCGCGACGGTGGCCACGGTCGCGAGTGCCACCGGCGGGGACTCCGAGCCGGCCGAGCACACCCCGGTGGCGGCCTCGGCGGACGCGGGATTCGCGCGCGACATGGCCGTCCACCACCAGCAGGCGGTGGAGATGTCGTTCGTCGTGCGCGACCGCACCAAGGACGAGGAGGTCCGCCGTCTCGCGTACGACATCGCCAACACCCAGGCCAACCAGCGGGGCATGCTGATCGGCTGGCTCGACCTGTGGGGGCTGCCCAAGTCGGAGCCGGACCGGCTGCCGATGGCCTGGATGGGCATGGGCAGCGAGCGCGGCGCGGACGGCGCGCTGATGCCCGGCATGGCGACCAACACCGAGCTCGACCGGCTGCGCGCGGCCGACGGCAAGCAGGCGGAGATCCTCTACCTCCAGCTGATGACCGAGCACCACAAGGGCGGTATCCACATGGCCCAGGGGTGCGCCCAGCGGTGTACGACCGGGGTGGAGCGCGCTCTGGCGCAGGGCATGGTCGACTCCCAGCAGTCGGAGATCGACCTGATGGCCGGGATGCTTAAGGCGCGGGGGGCCACCCCGCGTACGTAACGCGGTGAGCGGCCCCGGTCCGGGCGGCGTACACAATCCGCCCGAGTCGGCATTTCAGTCACCAAAAGAACCCAAGTCCCGCCACCCCGGCGGGACTTGGGTTTCTCTTGGGACTCACATGTCCCCCGCATGAACCGTTCCTCACCAGAGTGACGCTGTGCATGTGCAGATCAAGAGCGCATGCCTCCCAGGTGAAGAGCCTCATGCAGGGGGTCACATTGAGAACCAGCCGCACCAGGCGGCGTGCCGTGAGCATGGCAGCCACACTGCCTCTGCTCGCCGGCGCGCTCGCTCTCGGCATACCGTCCGCCCACGCGGCGGACCCCGTGCCGTCCGGGCGGGCCGCCCTCACGGGCACCAAGCCCGCGTGGGCCACCGGCGCCGCCGACCAGGGCGCCACGGCGACCACGAACAAGGTCGACGCGCGGGTCTACCTCGCGGGCCGCGACGCCAAGGGCCTCGCCGCGTACGCCGCGGCCGTGTCCGACCCGAGCTCGGCGTCGTACGGGAAGTTCCTTGAGCCCGCGCAGACGCAGCAGCGCTTCGGGGCGACCAAGGAGCAGATCGCGGCGGTCACCGGCTGGCTGAAGTCGGCCGGGCTGACCGTCACTGGCGCCAACCAGCACTACATCTCGGTCTCCGGCGACGTGGCCGCCGCCGAGAAGGCGTTCGCCACCCCCCTCCACAACTACCGCAAGAGCGGGCGCACTTACCGCGCCCCGGTGAAGACCGCCTCCGCGCCGGGCGCGCTGGCCGACGCGGTGCTCACCGTGACCGGTCTGGACAACGCCCCGCACAAGGCGACGCACCACGAGACGCTGCCCGCGCCGGGCCCGGCCTTCAAGAACTCGGGGCCGTTCTCGACGTACTACGGCTCGAACATCGCCACCACCCTGCCGGACGCGTACGGCACCAAGGTCCCGTACGCGGTCAAGGGGTACACGGGCAAGCAGCTGCGGGCGGCGTACGGCGCGGGCCGCTACACCGGCAAGGGCGTGACCGTCGCGATCACCGACGCGTACGCCTCGCCGACGATGGCGAAGGACGCCCAGCGGTACGCGCTGCGCAACGGCGACAAGTCGTACAGGCACGGCCAGTACAGCGAGGTGAAGCCCGCCGACTACAACAGCGTGGAGGCGTGCGACGCGGCCGGCTGGTACGGCGAGGAGTCGCTGGACGTCGAGGCCGTGCACGCGGTCGCGCCGGACGCGGACATCGTGTACGTGGCGGGCGCGTCCTGCAACGACCCGGATCTGCTCGACGCGCTGAACAAGGTCGTCGACAGCCACCTGGCCGACATCGTCTCCAACTCGTGGGGCGACATCGAGGCCAACGAGACGCCGGACGTCGCGGCGGCCTACGACCAGACGTTCAAGCTGGGCGCGGTCGAGGGCATCGGCTTCTACTTCTCCTCCGGCGACGACGGCGACGAGGTCGCCAACACCGGCAAGAAGCAGGTCGACACCCCGGCCAACTCGGCGTGGGTGACGGCGGTCGGCGGCACCTCGCTGGCGGTCGGCAAGGGCGACACGTACAAGTTCGAGACGGGCTGGGGAACGCTGAAGTCCTCGCTGGCGGCGGACGGCAAGAGCTGGACGGCCTTCCCCGGCGCGTACACCTCGGGCGCGGGCGGCGGCACCAGCTCGACGGTGAAGCAGCCGTTCTACCAGCGCGGAGTGGTCCCGGACTCGCTGGCGAAGGCGAACGGTTCGTCGCGCATGCGCACGATCCCGGACATCGCGGCGGTCGCGGACCCCAACACGGGCTTCCTCGTCGGCCAGACGCAGACGTTCCCCGATGGTGCGGTGAAGTACGACGAGTACCGCATCGGCGGCACGTCGCTGGCGGCGCCGGTCATCGCGGGCGTCCAGGCGCTGGCGCAGCAGGCCCGGCACTTCCCGATCGGCTTCGCGAACCCGTCGATCTACGCGCGCTACGGCTCGCCCCTGTACCACGACGTCACGGACCACCCGCTGGGTGCGCGTGACCTCGCGGTGGCGCGGGTGGACTTCGTGAACAGCGTCGACGCGTCGGGCGGTCTCGCGACGTCGGTGCGCACGCTGGGCAAGGACAGCTCGCTGCACGCGGTGCGCGGCTACGACGACGTGACGGGCGTAGGCACCCCGTCCCGGGGCTACGTGGCGTCTTACGGCCGCCACCACTAGCCGACCCGGCTCGCCCATCTCCCCCGCCCCGGGGCCGGTTTCGGCTCCGGGGCGGGGGGTTTTGCCCCCACCCCGCCCCTTCCCTGAAGCCCTGGGCGGGCGGCCGGGGTGGGGGTCGGGGGCCGCTCCGCCCCCGGACCCCGTTGCGGGGCTTCGCCCCGGGGATCCGTGTTTGTCTGCGGGCCGGTGGGGGCTGGTCGCGCAGTTCCCCGCGCGGCCAAGGGGCGCGGCCCCGTTGGCGGGGCGGTCAGCAGATGGTTGCCGACCAGGCGCCGCGCTTGAGGTGCGTGGTGCCGTCCGGCTCAATCCGGACGTGTGCGCCGTAGACGGGCAGCCCGCCTTCGCGGTTGAGGCGGTGCCGGATGCGTTCGAGTTCATCCCACAGACGTTGGGGACCGCTTTGGTGCACCGTGGGC
Organism: Streptomyces sp. NPDC059994; assembly: GCF_042737755.1. NCBI lineage: Bacteria > Bacillati > Actinomycetota > Actinomycetes > Kitasatosporales > Streptomycetaceae > Streptomyces > Streptomyces sp. NPDC059994. The sequence goes on along the minus strand of NZ_JBHWUR010000013.1, from coordinate 94,226 downwards.
GGGTCGGTCCACACGCCTTCCGCGCGTGCCCATGACCCGTCAGGGTGCAGCAGCCACACGGTGCGCCGGTCATCGTCGTCCGTGCGCCTGTGCTCGATACCGGGTACGGAGAGTTCGAGCATGGACCACACGTCCCATGCGTCCGGTACGTACAGCACCGGATACCGGCCGACGCCGACCGCGTCTCCCTCCGCTGTCTTGGCCTGCTCGTACACCGCGTCGAGGCCGGGCGGGTAGTCGTCATCCTGGCGGGTGGCCATGAACCCGGCAGCGTCCAGCGCGATACGCCCGGCCGCGCCACCATCGGGGGTCTTGTCCGCCGTGACGATCAGGCCCGTGCGGGCGATCGTCGTCACCAGGCGCCCGCCCGGCTTGAGCGCGGCCAGCCACGAGGCGGGGACGGGCCGTACGGACACGGTGGAGATGATCCGGTCGTACTCCCCGGGCAGCGGGCCGGTGATGTCGCAGACGGCCGTCTTCGGGTTCAGCCCTACCGATTTCAGCCGGTCACCAGCCTTCTTCACAAGCGCGGCATCTACATCGATGCTCGTCACCCGCTTGTCCCCGAGGCGCCGACAGGCAAGTGCGGTGCCGTAGCCCGACCCGGTCGTCACCAGCACCTCCGACTCGTCACCGATCACCGCGTGCCGGTACATCGAGACGACCAGTCCCGGCAGCGTTGACGACGAGGTGGGGTGCCCTGTGGTGATCTCGGCGTCCGGCTCGGCGTCGTCCGCGTGCAGCGGACCCACACGGGTCACCAGCGTGCGGTCACTGTAGGCCGCCTGTACCCACGCCTCGGGATCGCTGGGACCGTCCCGCAGCACCCATCGGCCGCCGTCGTTCGCCCACCAGCGCGGCACGAAGAGGTGCCGGGGCACGGTGGCGAGCGGACCGTACCAGCGCGATTCAGGCCGGACGGTATCGGCCGCCAGACGACGCGCGTGTGTCTCCCAGTCCATCAGGGCACCTCCTCAGTAAGCGGGATCGCACGCCTCGGTTTCCGCAGGCGAACAGTCCGACCCATCCTGGTCGGGGTTGCACGCCGTCACCACGCCCGGCGACGGCTGGCACGAGTCCTCTTTCGGCGTGCACGAGTCCGGAACGCACGCGTTACCGCCGCGTTGGGGGATCACGGCCATACGGTCGGCCCACTCAGGCCCGTTCAGGATCTCGGCAAGGGTCTGCGTCCGGACACTCCCGGCCGTCAGCCAGCGTGACATCACGCAGGGAGTGACGACGCCGTCCGGGTTGATCGCGGCGCGGTCGCCGCCGCACCGCCCGCACAGTTCGGCCGGATCGTGGAAGGTGACTCCGGCGCTGTCGCCGTTGCCGATGGCGCGAACCCGGTCGAGCCGGATTTCCCCCGTGACACCGAGCTGCCGCAGCTCCGCGCGGGCACCTTCGATGGCCTGTCCGTCCATGATGTGCACGAGCGAGGCACGTAGCGGGATGCCACGGCGGATCGCCTCGGTGATGTTCGCCTTCGTTCGGGCGTAGGAACCGCGCCCGCCGGTGATCCTCTCGTGCTCGGTCGCTTTGTTGCTGTAGTACGAGGTGGCCAGACGAACCCCGGGCCGGTCCAAGGCTTGCCACATCGACGGGCGCACATGCACGAGGTTGGAGAACACTTCCACCCGCATACCGAGGTTCAGCGCACGGTCAATGAGCGTCGGAAGATCGGGGTGGAGGGTCGGCTCGCCGCCGATGTACTGCACCATGGCCACGCCGAGCCCGGCGGCTTGGTCCAGCAGCGCGTACCAATCCGCGCGGCGCATCGTGCCGTGGCTGCCGTGCGGACCGGACTTGGCGTAGCAGTGCGATGCGCAGGTGTTCTGACACTGGCCGGTGATCTCCAACGCAAGCGAACTCAGCCGCCTCACGGGTGTGCTGGCGGGGCCGTCCAAGATGGCTGTCACGGTGGCGCACTCCTTCGTGTCGTTCGTGCACTGGCCTGCCCGTCCCGGTCGGCGCTCGACCGGTTGCGGGTGGGTGGGTGGTCCAACGGGGGCGGGGTGGTGCCCGCGCCCCTGCCGGGGGTCGGTTGGGGGAAGCGGTCAACAGGTCGTCCCCGGCAGGGGGCGGAGTCGGATGGGTCAGCGTCCGCGCTGACGGACCCGGTGGAGCTTGCCGACCGCTACGAGCTGCCTCCGCTCCCACGGCGAGGCAGGGCGCAGTCTTCGGTAATTCGACCGCCAGATGAGGCCCGTGGGGCGCTCCATCTCGACCATGAGACCGACCACCGCTCGCACCGTGCCGGGCATGTCGTAGTCGCGGTCAAAGACGACCAGGCCCTTACTGATCTCGTCGGGGTCCCTGAACGCGGGTGGCCGGTTGAGGTCCCGGGGGTCGGAGGTGACGGGATTCCTGGTGGTCACGGCTGTGGCTCCCCTCCCTCGTATCCGGGGAAGTGCGTGATCCGCACCCCGGTGGGGCGCCAGCGAATCCCGACCGTGCCACCCCCGTATGCGTCTGCCAGCGGGCGGAGTCGGCATTCGTGCCAGCCGCCGACATGGCGCGGGCGGGTACAGATGACCACCGGGGGCACGGCCCCTACGTACCAGGGCTCCGTCATGGGGATGCGCCGGGCGGCGGCCACGTGCTCCACCTTCAGCACGGCGACCGCTTCACACAAGACACGGCTCCTCACTGGGCGGGCTCCCATCCGTCCGGGCCGCTCAGCCACCGGTCCAGCATGCGGTGGAGCAGATAGGAGCCGACGCCGTAACGCTTGCTCATCTGGGCGGGCGTCTCGCCCCATCCGTGCCGTCTGAGGATCTGCTTGCGGTGGGCCATGACGTACTCCCTGTGTAACCGCTGCTCTTCCGCGCTCAGTTGTGCCACGTCCATTCCTCAGTTCCTCACGGGGTACGGGATGCAATTGCCAGGACCATGGCGGCCACGCAGCCGCCGATGATCACCGCCACCAGTAGCGGCCCGGTGAATCGGGCAACCGGCCGTAGGACGCGCCGAACATGCGGCGGGCGGTTTCGCACCACCGGCACCCGCGCGGGCACAGCCTGATTGCTTCCGTGGACGGCACGCGCCGGGTGACGGGTACGCCGCGCATTCACGCCTCCCGCCCTCGCGTCTCGCGTTCGACTGCTGCCGTCACGGCCACGGCCAGCGTGGGCAGCACGGCGTTTATGGCGGCCACCCATTCCCGCGCCTCCCGCTCCGCGACGATCTGCACCAACCCCGCTTCCAGCACGCCCCGTTGTTCCGGTGTGAAACGGGGGACAGCGTCACGCGACATCTCACGCCCTCCCCTGTCTCTGGCTCCGGGCGTTGGCTTCGCGGACGGCTTCGCTCAGCACGTCGGACTGGGCAGCCGGTCGAAGCTCCCCGGTTCCGGCGTCCCACTCCCGGCCACCGCGCAGCGGGCGCAGGATGTGGTGGCCCCAGTAGTCCCGGCCGACAAAGCGCCCCACGCGCCCCTGCGCGTCCCGGACCACGGCGCCCGGCTCCGGCTCGTACGGGTGCTCCCGCGCCGCCTCCTGGCCGTTCACAGCTTCCGCCTGAGTCCGGCGAGCGCGGCCATGAGCACGTCGTGGTTCGGGGGCGTGTACCCGCCGCGCGGAACCCACTCCGGGACCAGGCGCCAGAAGTCGCGTCGGGCTATGGCTCGCTCCAAATCCGCCACGTCGTCCCGCGAGCCGGTGGTCCTGGTGGTGTCACTGGTCATGGCCTGGCGCCCGTCCTCTTCACGTGGGTGGTTCCTTCTGGCTGGACTCCTGGCTTCCACCATGGCCAGTCGCGCGTACGCTCAAAAGGAGCTAGACCATGCCAACGTCAGTGGAATACCCGGGAGTTGGACAAGTGAGCGAAAGTGCTGACCAGTCATCCGGCCCGTCCAACGCGGCGGAGTACTTCGGGGAGGAAGCGCGGGAACTACGCGAGTCGCTGGGCTACTCCCAGGACGAGTTCTCCGACGTGATCCACTACGGGCAGCCACAGATCAGCAAGGTTGAGCGCGGCGTCGTACTGGCTTCAGTCGCCTTCGCGGAAGCGCTGGACAAGGCCGCTGGCACTCCGGGGCTGTACAAGCGCCTCCGTGAACGCCTGAGTCGAAATGGTCATCCTGAGTGGTTCGTGCCGTACGTAGACCTTGAACGGACAGCGAGCGGCATCACTGATTACTCCTGCACGTTCCTCATGGGCCTACTACAGACGCCGGAGTACGCGGCAGCGGTGTTCCGCTCAGCGCATCCAAGGGAGGACGCGGACACCATCAAAGCCCGGGTGGAGACCCGCATGCTGCGCCACGAAGTCATGCGCCGGGAAGAGCCGCCGCTCTTGTGGGTCATCGTGCACGAGAGCGTCCTACGCACGCTTGTCGGCGGCAAGGCGGTCATGGTGGCCCAGCTTGAGCACCTAGCCATGCTCATGGAGTCGCCGCACGTCACGGTTCAGGTCCTGCCGTTCAAGGCGGGTGCCCCCGCGTCCCACCTTCCGTTTACGCTGCTTTCCCTGGACGACAAGCCCAAAGCTGTCTACACCGAAACACCAACTCAGGGCGGACAAGTGGACGACTCCACTAGCGTGGTCAACTCCGCTTGCCAAATGTTCGACCGGCTACGTATGGCGGCACTGTCCGACGAAGAGTCGCTAGACCTCGTTCGTAAGATCACGGAGGAACACGCCAGATGAGCAACACCCCCGACCCCAGCACCATCACGCAGTGGGTCAAGAGCACATACAGCGGTGGCGACGGCGGCCAGTGTGTTGAGTGGTCCCCCGCCGATGCGGCGGCCACTGGTGTGGTTCCGGTCCGGGACAGCAAGGTTCCGGACGGTCCTCGCCTCACGGTCCCGGCTGCCGCCTGGTCCGCCTTCGTTGGCATGTACCGCGCCGCCGACTAACTAAGCCTCCTTGCTGGCTGGGCCCCGCCGTTCCTCCCCTCGGAGCGGCGGGGCTCTTTGGTGTTGCTGCTGCGTTGGGTGATCAGGGGGCGCGCAGCCGGCTACGCGCAAGCGGGCGGGAAACCGGACAGGGCGGGCGCCGTTGCGTCACCTTGCGCGATGGGTTTGGTGTGCGGTTCCGGGGCGTCCGGGTGATCGGGCGCCCCGGGACAGGGCGCTAGCTGGTGGCGTGCCCGGTGACTGCGGTAGTGATGGCTTCCCGCGTGAGGGTGTGGAAGTGGTCGGAGTCTTCCACCAGGGTGCGGATTTGGGCCCATGTGCCGGTGGCTTCCCAGCGGTCGAGCCGGGTGCGGCAGGTGCGGCGGGAGACTCCGAGGGTGGCGGGGATCTTCACCCAGGCAGTGCCGAGGAGTTCGGCGCAGACGAGACCGGCGATCACGGCCCGGTGGTCGGCGCTGGGGGTACCGCGCCCAGGGGTTCCGATCGGCGGCACGAGCGGCGCGATGTGCTCCCACAGAGCATCGGGGATGATCCGTTCGACTGTACCCCTTATCCCGTTCAGGCAACGGGCGGGGTGGGGGAAACCGTCCTCAGGACCGTCTCCGCCACCACTCCCGCCGCGTCCAGCATCACCAGGTGCCCAGCCCCCTCCGCCACTCGCAGGTCGCCCCGCAGCGTGTCCGCCAGGCCACGTTGGCGGGTGAGCCAGGACGGGCCCCCGGCGGCGGCCGCCAGGACCGTCACCGGGATCGGGGGCAGGGGGAAGCGGTCGCGGAGGGTGAGGAGTTCCGCCGCCACCGGGCGGTAGCGGGCGTTCTCCAGGAGCAGGCCCCGCCACACCCGGGAGGTGCGGTAGCAGCGGCGGACCAGGGCGCGCGGGGCCGGGTCGGCGCCGCCCGTGCGGGAGAGGCGGACCGTGGCCCGGCGCAGCAGCGGGCCGAGCGCCGCAGGCAGACCCGCCGCCGCCAGCACCGCCCCCGCCACCCGCGCCGACACCACCCGCGTCCCCGCCGCCACCGGCACCCTCGCCTCCGGCTCCACGCTGGAGTCCACCAGGACGAGCGCGGCCGTACGGTCCGGGTGCAGCCGGGCGTAGGCCTCCGCGTGGAAGCCCGCGATCGAGTGCCCCACCACCGTCACCGGCCCGGAAACCCTCACCGCGTCCAGCACCGCCGCGATCCGGTGCGCCTCCCCCGAGGCCGTCGGCGGCGCCACCGCCGGGCCGGAGAGGCCGTGGCCGGGGCGGTCGAAGCGGACCACCGTGCGGTGGGGGGCCAGCAGGGCCGCCACCTCGTCCCAGTCGAACCAGGCCATGCCCAGGCCCGCGCTGAGCAGCACGGGCGGACCGCTGCCCGCCACCACCACGTGGTGCGGCACCCCGTCGATCCGTACGAACGTCATACTTGATTCTCGCGCGCGACCGCGTGCGCGAGCACCCCGAGCCACACCGCCACGAACAGCACCTGCAACCGCTGCCCGGCCCCCAGCGACCAGGTGCCGCGCCCGGCCTCGAACGCGGCGATGGAGGTCAGCGTCCAGACCGTGACGGCCAGTTCGAGCGCCACCAGGACCGGCCCGAACCGGGCCATCGGGGCCCATCGGCCGTAGCGGCGGGCCGCGACGGTGAGCGCCACGACGCCCACCAGCGCGCCTGTCATCGCGACGCTGCTGCTCACCGCGTGCGCGGTGTGCGTGGCCGGGACCAGACCGGCCGTCTCGCGGGCCGCGCACTCGGGGTCGACGGTCGGCGCGCAGCTCAGCGGCAGCCGGGAGTCGGCCACGGTCGCCGCCCCGAACAGCACGAGCCCCGCCCACCCGGCCACCGACCAGGGCCGCCGGTCGCACCGCCACAGCGCCGACGCCGACCCGGCGAACACCAGCGTCCCGGCCGTCAGGTCCGTCGCCCGGAAGAGCCCGCCGAGCGGCTGGTCGGCCGCGGCGAGCTCGCTCACATACGTCTGTACGGGGTCGAGACCGGTGTGGACGACCACTTCGAGCACCCACGCGGTGTACGCGAGCGCGCCGAGCGCCAGCAGGACCACCGCGGGCCGGACACCCGAGGCGGGTACGTCCTCTTCGGCCGCGTCCGTGGTCGTCATGGGGTCATGCTCGCCGGGGCACCCCGGTCCCGCACGTCGGGTGATACCGGGTGGGGGTAAGGTGCGGTCCATGGTGACCGCGAGGAGGACGACGGCGTACGGGCAGCTGCTGCTCTGCGCCGCGCTGCTCTTCGGCATCTTTACGATGCACACGGTCGGGCATCCGACGGAGCACACCGCGCCGACGGCCGGGGAGCACACCTCGATGGCCATGGCCGCGCCCGCGCCCGCGACGGCCGGTCACCACCAGGCCGTCGCTCCCCGCCCGGAGCCCATGCGCGGGATGGACCCCGGCTCGGTGTGTCTCGCGGTGCTCGGTGTGTGGGGCCTCGCCCTGCTCGCCGTACGGCTGCTGTCGGCGCGCGGCCGGACGCCGGGCGCGACCGCCGTACGCGGCCGGATCCCGCGGCCCCTGTGGCCCAACCCGCCCCCTCCCTACGGGAGTTCCGTCGCCGCCTTGTCGGTGCTGCGGCAGTAGGAGCGCGCGAAGCAGGACACGCGCCCCTACTTTTCCGCATGCCCACACCACGAGGTGCACCCAGTCATGTCCGCACACCCCACCCGCCGCGCCGTGCTCGGCGCCACCACCGCCGTCGCGGGCGGCGCCCTGCTCGCCGCCTGCTCGGGCTCCGGCTCCATGGACGGCATGGACGGCATGGACCACGGCTCCAAGTCCTCGGCGACCCCCGGCGGCTTCGTCGACCCCGCCGGTCCCGAGGTCGTCGCCGCCGAGGCCCGGCGCGGCTCCGGGCCCGTCCGGAACGTCCGGCTCACCGCCACCGCGACCCCGCTCGACCTGGGCGGCGGCCGTACGGTCCGGTCCTGGGCGTACGGCGACCGGCTGCCCGGGCAGGAGGTGCGGGTCACCGCGGGCGACACGCTCGCGCTCACCCTCGCCAACCACCTCCCCGAGCCGACCTCGCTGCACTGGCACGGCCTCGCCCTGCGCAACGACATGGACGGCGTGCCCGGTCTGACCCAGCGGCCGGTCGCGCCGGGGGCGTCGTTCGCCTACCGGTTCGCCGTCGCCCACCCCGGCACGTACTGGTTCCACCCCCACTCCGGCGTCCAGCAGGACCGCGGTCTGTACGCCCCGCTGATCGTCGAGGACCCGAAGGAGCCGCTGGCGTACGACCGGGAGTGGGTCCTCGTCCTGGACGACTGGGTCGACGGGGTGGACGGCTCGACGCCGGACGCGGTGCTGGCGGAGCTGAGGGGCGGGATGGGCAGCGGAGGCGGCATGGACCACTCCGGCCACGACATGGGAGGCAGGGGAGATACGGGTGGCGAGCCGACGCGGAGTCCCTCCACCGGTCCCTCCCGCATGCTCATGGGCGCGAGCAGCGAGCTGCTCGGCGGGGACGCGGGCGATGTCGCGTATCCGTACTACCTGGTCAACGGCCGTACGCCGCAGGCCCCTTCCTCCTTCACGGCCAAGCCGGGCGAGCGCATCCGGCTGCGGATCGTCAACGCGGGCGGCGACACCGCGTTCCGGGTGGCGCTCGGCGGCCATGAGCTGACGGTGACCCACACGGACGGTTTCCCGGTCCGGCACACGACGGCGGACGCGCTGCTGCTCGGCATGGGCGAGCGGTACGACGTGCTGGTCACGGCGGGCGACGGGGTGTTCCCCCTGGTGGCGCAGGCCGAGGGGAAGAAGGCGGCGGCGCTCGCGGTGCTGCGCACCGGTGGCGGGGCCGCGCCTACCGCCTCCGTACGCCCCAAGGAGCTGACCGGGCGACTGGTCACGGCCGACCGGCTCGCGCCGGACGCGTCCGTGGCGCTGCCGCCGAAGGCGCCCGACCGCACGGTGAGGCTGACGCTGACCGGCGGGATGGCGAAGTACGACTGGGCCTTCGACGGGAAGCCGTACCGGCCGGACGCGCGGCACCCGGTGAGCACGGGCGAGCGGGTGCGGATGGTCTTCGCCAACACGACGTCGATGTGGCATCCGGTGCATCTGCACGGCCACACGTTCGCGCTGGCAGGCGGGGCCGGCGGGGCTCGCAAGGACACGGCGTCGGTGCTGCCGGGGCGGACGCTGACCGTGGACCTCGACGCGGACAACCCGGGGCTGTGGATGGTCCACTGCCACAACGTCTACCACTCGGAGGCCGGGATGATGACGGTCCTCGGCTACCGGAAGTAGCCCGCCGGTGGGGTGGAGCCGGGCGCCGCGCCCCCGCTCCACCCCCCATCGCGTCGCTTTGACGATTACACTGGCGGGGTGCCTCAACTACGTCTCGCTCTGAATCAGATCGACTCGACGGTCGGCGACATCGCCGCGAACGCCGAGGCGATCGTGCACTGGACCCGGCACTCCGCCGAGCAGGGCGCGCACCTCGCCGCCTTCCCCGAGATGATGCTGACCGGCTATCCCGTCGAGGACCTGGCGCTGCGCTCCTCGTTCGTCGAGGCGTCCCGGCAGGCGCTGACCGGCCTCGCGGCGCGCCTGGCCGCCGAGGGCCTCGGGGAGCTCCCGGTGATCGTCGGCTATCTCGACCGGTCGGACACCCAGCCCCGCTACGGCCAGCCCGCGGGCGCCCCGCGCAACGCGGGCGCCGTACTGCACCGCGGCGAGGTGGTGCTCAGATACGCCAAGCACCACCTGCCCAACTACGGCGTCTTCGACGAGTTCCGGTACTTCGTGCCGGGCGACACCATGCCGGTGATCCGGGTCCACGGCATCGACGTGGCCCTCGCCATCTGCGAGGACCTGTGGCAGGACGGCGGCCGCGTCCCGGCCACCCGGTCCGCCGGGGCCGGGCTGCTGGTCTCGATCAACGCCTCGCCGTACGAGCAGGACAAGGACGACACCCGGCTCGAACTGGTCCGCAAGCGGGCCCAGGAGGCGGGCTGCACCACCGCCTACCTGGCGATGGTCGGCGGCCAGGACGATCTGGTCTTCGACGGCGACTCGATCGTCGTCGACCGGAACGGCGAGGTCGTCGCCCGCGCCCCGCAGTTCGCCGAGGGCGGTGTGCTGCTCGACCTGGAGCTGCCGGCCGCGGGCCCGGTCCCGTCCGGCACCGTCGACGACGGTCTGCGGATCGAGCACGTGATCCTCTCCGAGGAGCCCGTCCCGGCGTACGAGCCGGAGCTCACCGGGGGGCAGGCCGAGCGGCTGGACGACGCCGAGGAGGTCTACTCGGCGCTGGTCACGGGGCTGCGCGCGTACGTCACCAAGAACGGCTTCCGGTCCGTCCTGATCGGCCTGTCCGGCGGCATCGACTCGGCGCTGGTCGCCGCGATCGCCTGCGACGCGCTCGGCGCGGAGAACGTGTACGGCGTGTCGATGCCGTCCAAGTACTCCTCGGAGCACTCCAAGGGCGACGCGGCCGAGCTGGGCCGCCGCACCGGCCTCAATCTGCGCACGGTGAGCATCGAGCCGATGTTCACCGCGTACATGGACTCGCTCGGCCTGACCGGGCTCGCCGAGGAGAACCTCCAGTCGCGGCTGCGCGGCACCATGCTGATGGCGATCTCCAACCAGGAGGGCCACCTCGTGCTCGCGCCGGGCAACAAGTCCGAGCTGGCGGTGGGGTATTCGACCCTGTACGGCGACTCGGTCGGCGCGTACGGCCCCATCAAGGACGTCTACAAGACGACCGTGTTCCGCCTCGCCAACTGGCGCAACAGGGCGGCGGCCGGGCGGGGCGAGGTTCCGCCCATCCCGGAGAACTCGATCACCAAGCCGCCCAGCGCCGAGCTGCGCCCCGACCAGGTCGACACGGACTCGCTGCCGGACTACGCGGTCCTGGACGCGATCCTGGCCATGTACGTCGACCGCGACCAGGGCCGCGAGGCGATCGTGGCGGCGGGGTTCGACGCGGAGCTGGTGGCGAGGACCCTGCGGCTCGTCGACACCGCCGAGTACAAGCGGCGCCAGTACCCGCCGGGCACCAAGATCTCCGCGAAGGGCTTCGGCAAGGACCGGCGGCTGCCGGTCACCAACCGGTGGCGCGAGTCGGCCTGACCGGCACCCTGCCGATCACCAACCGATGGCACGAGTCGGCCTGACCGGCACCCTGCCGATCACCAACCGATGGCACGAGTCGGCCTGACCGGCACCCTGCCGATCGGCTACCGGCTCAGATCTTCAGCCTGGCCGCGATCGGCAGGTGGTCGCTCGGCGTCCGGCCCAGCGTCCACGACGACTTCGGCTCGACGCCCTTGACCATGATCTGGTCGATCCGGGCCATCGGGAACGAGGCCGGCCAGGTGAAGCCGAAGCCGTTGCCCGCCGCGCCCTGGGTGGAGCGCATCTGCGAGGTGATGTTGTTCAGGGCGCGGTCGTTCATGGTGCCGTTGAGGTCGCCGAGCAGGACCACCTTCTTCAGCGGGTCGCTCGCGATCGCGTCGCCCAGGGCGTCCGCGCTGGCGTCCCGCTGGCGCGCGGTGAACCCGGCGCTGAGCTTCACCCGTACCGAGGGCATGTGCGCCACGTACACCTTCACCCGGCCCGCGGGCGTGCTCACCGTGGCCCGCATGGCGCGGGTCCAGCCCATCTTGATGTCGACCGGCTCGGCGTCGCTCAGCGGGAACCTGGACCACAGGCCCACCGTGCCCTGCACCGAGTGGTGCGGGTAGGTCCCGGCCAGCGCCCTCTCGTACGCGCCGACGCTGCTGCCGGGCAGTTCCTCCAGGGCGAGGACGTCGGCGCCGGAGGCGATGAGGTCGCGGGCGGTGCCGGCCGGGTCGGGGTTGTCGGCGTTCACGTTGTGCGTGGCGACGACCAGGTTGCCGCCCTTGCTCTCCTTGTCGGTGAGCAGCCCGCCGAACAGATTGAGCCAGACGACCGCCGGGAGGACCAGGGCGATCAGCGCGGTCGCCGAGCGGCGCCACAGGGCGAGGCCGAGGAGCACCGGGACGAAGATCCCGAGCCACGGCAGGAAGGTTTCCGTGAGGCTGCCCAGGTTGCCGATCCGGTTGGGGATCTTGGCGTGGACCAGCATCACCAGGGCGATGAGCACCGCGAGCCCGGCCAGGACCAGGCCCCGCCGCCAGATGCCGGGATCGTTTTTCCAGCCGTCCAGCAGGCGCCGGACCCGGGATCCGGAGCGCTCGCCCTCCGCGCTGCCGATCCCCGTCTCCGTCACGTACGCCCGCGTCATACCGTCGTCCTCACTGCCTTGCCGTTCGCACTCCGCCGCACCGATGACCCTAGGCGATGGAGGGTGGCTTTCCCTGTCGTCGTACTGCCTCGATGACGACAGGGCGCCCCGCCGGGTTCCAGCAGGTCACGGTTGAGGGGGCGGCTGTGACAAAACGCGCATATTTGCCAGGCAGGTGGTTTAAAGCTCATGTATTTGCGTGACTGAGGCACCCACTTCCCGTCGGCGGGGGTGGGATGCCACCATGGAAGTGGTCCGGAGACGCCGTCAGGGCGCTTCGAGATGACGAACAGGAGCCGTTGCGATGACGCAACAATTCAAGGCTGCGCAGAATCCGCCCGTAGAACGTTCCGACAGCAGCAAGGCGCTGTACGGGGGCAAGTCGACGCGCCGCGTCACGATCCACGACATCGCCGCCGCCAAGGCCCGGGGCGAGAAGTGGCCCATGCTCACCGCGTACGACGCGATGACCGCGTCCGTCTTCGACGAGGCCGGGATCCCGGTGCTGCTCGTCGGCGACTCGATGGGCAACTGCCACCTCGGCTACGACACGACCGTCCCGGTCACGCTCGACGAGATGGCCATGCTGTCCGCCGCCGTCGTACGGGGCACCAAGCGCGCCCTCGTCGTCGCGGACCTGCCGTTCGGCACCTACCAGGAGGGCCCGGTGCAGGCGTTGCGCAGCGCCACCCGCCTGATCAAGGAGACCGGCGTCGGGGCCGTCAAGCTGGAGGGCGGCGAGCGCTCGCTGCCCCAGACCGAGCTGCTCGTGCAGTCCGGCATCCCGGTCATGTCCCACCTGGGCCTGACCCCGCAGTCCGTGAACGCCATGGGCTACCGGGTGCAGGGCCGCTCCGACGAGGCCGCGCACCAGCTGCTGCGCGACGCGAAGGCCGCGGAGTCCGCGGGCGCGTTCGCGGTGGTGCTCGAACTCGTACCGGCCGAGGTGGCCGCGGAGATCACCCGCTCGCTGCACATCCCGACCGTGGGGATCGGGGCGGGCGTGGAGTGCGACGCGCAGGTCCTGGTCTACACGGACATGGTGGGGCTGACCGGGGGGAAGGTGCCGCGCTTCACCAAGCAGTACGCGGATATGCGGGGTGTCCTGGGCGACGCGGCCAAGGCGTTCGCCGGAGAGGTCGTGGGCGGGGCGTTCCCGGCCGAGGAGCACACGTTCCACTAAGCGCGTCGCCGGTTGGCCGCGGGCCGGCTCCGGCTGAGCGCGCCCACGCGGCGGAGCCGCGAAGGTCACAGTCCCACACCCCTTAGGGGGCGCTCCTACAGCCCGCCTACAGTCCCTGTAGGCGGGCTGTAGGCGGGCTGTCGGTGGATTGTCGGTGGCACCTGGCACCTTTGTGGTCATGACGCGAATCGACGACAACCCCGAAGGCGGCGCGGCCAACGCCGTCACGGTGCGGGGAATGGTGAAGCACTTCGGCGACACCAAGGCGCTGGACGGCGTGGACCTGGACGTACGCGAGGGCACGGTCCTCGGAGTCCTGGGGCCCAACGGCGCCGGCAAGACCACCCTCGTCCGCTGCCTGTCCACCCTGCTCGTGCCGGACGCCGGCACCGCCACCGTCGCCGGGTACGACGTGGTGAAGCAGCCCCGCCAGCTGCGCCGCACCATAGGCCTCACCGGGCAGTACGCCTCGGTGGACGAGAAGCTGTCGGGCTGGGAGAACCTGTACATGATCGGGCGGCTGCTCGATCTGTCCCGCAAGGACGCCAGGGCCCGCGCCGACGAGCTCCTGGAGCGGTTCTCGCTCACCGAGGCGGCGAAGCGGCCCGCGATGAACTACTCGGGAGGCATGCGCCGCCGTCTGGACCTCGCGGCCTCGATGATCGGCAACCCGGCCGTGCTGTACCTGGACGAGCCGACCACCGGTCTCGACCCGCGCACCCGCAACGAGGTGTGGGACGAGGTCCAGCGGATGGTGGCCGAAGGCGCCACCGTGCTGCTCACCACCCAGTACATGGAAGAGGCCGAGCAGTTGGCGAACCAGCTGACGGTCATCGACCGCGGCAAGGTCATCGCCAACGGCGGCATCAACGAGCTGAAGGCGAAGGTCGGCGGCCGCACCCTGCAGATCCGGCCCACCGACCCGGGTCAGCTGGGCGCGATGGCGCGCGCCATCACCGAGGCCGGTCTGGACGGGGTCTCCGGCACCCAGGCGGTCCCCGACGAGGGCCTGCTGAACGTGCCGATCCTCAGCGACGAGCAGCTGACCGCGGTGGTCGCTCTGCTGGGCGCCCACGGCTTCGGCATCGCCCACATAGGCACCCATCTGCCCAGCCTGGACGAGGTGTTCCTGGCCATCACCGGCCAGAAGCCCACCCTCCAGGAGTCCGAGAGCGACGACACGATCGAGGAGGTCGCGGCATGAGCACCGCCACCACCGCCAAGGCGGCCCCCACCAAGGCGCCGACCGGCATCCGCCCGCCCGTCACGGACGCCGACAGCCGGATCGGCCCGCGCGCCAATCTGCGGCACATAGGCGCCCTGGTGCGCCGCAACGCGCTCCAGATCAAGCAGGACCCGGAGTCGATGTTCGACGCCGTGTTCATGCCGATCATCTTCACGCTGCTGTTCGTGTACGTGTTCGGCGGCGCCGTCTCCGGCAAGGGCAACCAGGGCGAGTACGTCAACTACCTGATCCCGGGCCTGATGGCGATGCAGGGCCTGAACATCGCGATGGCCGTCGGCACCGGCATCAACGACGACTTCAAGAAGGGCGTCATGGACCGGTTCCGGACCATGCCGATCGCCCGGTCGTCGGTCCTGATCGCCAAGATCGTGGTCGAGATCGGCCGCATGATCGTCGCCACCTCGATCCTGCTGATCATGGGCTTCATCCTCGGGCTGTCCATCCACACCTCGGTGTTCGAGCTGCTCGCGGCGGTCGGCCTGTCCCTGGTGTTCGGCGCCTCACTGATGTGGATCTTCATCCTGCTGGGTCTCACCATGAAGACGGCCCAGGCCGTCCAGGGAGTGGCGATGCTGGTGCTGATGCCGCTGCAGTTCGGCTCGTCGATCTTCGCGAAGCCGACCACGATGCCGGGCTGGCTGCAGACCTTCACGGACTACAACCCGCTCTCCAACCTCGCGGACGCCGCCCGCAACCTGGTCAACGGCGGCCCGGTCGCCCACTCGGCGCTGATGACGCTGGGCTGGGCGGTCGCGATCACCGCGGTGACGGCCCCGCTGGCGGTCGCCAAGTTCCGTAAGCGCACCTGATCGCTCCGCGGGGTGTGCGGTTATGCGGCCGCGGACCGTGCAATGGGGGTCCCCCCCTGCTCGAACGAAGCGGAGAGTTCGGGGGATGGTCGCGCCCACGCGGCGGAGCCGCACATGTCGCAGCCCCGCGCCCTTTACGGGGCCGCCCAGAGCTGACGTCCCATCAAGCCTGTTGCCGGTCCCGTTGTGCCAGGGCGGCGGCCTCTTCCAGAGAGAGGCCGCCGCCCTCGGCGTACGCCGCTTCGTAGACGGCGTCGTCGAGCAGCGGGCGGACCATCGCCTCCACCCTCTCCCGCAGCTGCACCTCCATGGGCGTGGCGAAGTGGATCGACGGCAGCAGGGTGTCGTGCGCGCCGATCAGCCGCGCCGCGTCGGTGACGGCCCCGGCGCCGGGTTCCGCGAGGCCGGCCCACGCCCAGGCGACGCAGAGCAGATGCACCGGGATCATCTGGGGCGCGACCATCTGGGCCATCGGCTCCACGGCCCGGGCCAGCGCGGCGCGGGAGTCCACCAGGCCCTTGTCGTAGGCGCCCTCCAGGTTCTCCAGCCAGGCGCGGATGCCGAGCACGAAGCCCTCGAAGAGCGAGAGGTTGCTCGACTTGAACTCCTCCAGCATCAGCGCGATCTGCTCCCGGGCCTCGGCGATCCGCTCGGTGCGGCCCAGCCACATCGACAGGAACAGCCGGGCGGCGGGCTGCGCCTCGTACCCCGCCTGGCGGCCCGCGGCGAGGATCTCGCGCAGCATCGCCTCGCCGCGCTCGTCCTCGCCGGTCTCAAGGAGCACCGACGCCAGGCGCGCCTTCAGGAGCGACACCTGCGCCTGGGCGCCGAGCCGTTCGGCGTACCGCACGGCCTCGGCGTAGTCCTCGCCCGCCAGCGCGTACTCGCCGCGCCGTTCGCGTGCCTCGCCGCGCGCGGACAGCGCCTCGGCGGCGCCCCAGTCGTCGCCCAGGCGCCGGAAGATGTCCAGCCCGGCGTCGGCGTCGCGGGTCGCCTCACCGGACCAGTCGCTGCGGTTGGCGAGGACGTTGGCCCGCATCTGGAGGGCGTTGGCGAGCTCCCACTCGTAACCGAACTCCTCACAGGCCCGTACGGTCGCGTCAAGCAGCTCCATGAGCGCGTCCGCGTCGCTGACCAGGATCACCGGGAAGAACCAGAGCGCGCCGGGCATCCGGCAGGTCTGCGGCAGCCCCGGCCGGTAGACGCCCACGATGGTGCGCAGGCGCTCCCGCGCCTCGGGCGTCGTCCAGTCGTCGCCGGTGTGGTCCATGGCGGCGAGCAGGAACAGCCGCACCCCGCGCCGCGCCTCCTGGAGCACCTCGGGCTCCATGGGGGGCGGGCTGTCGGTGCAGCGCGCGAAGACCGGGGGCGCGGGCTCGGCGGGCGGCGCGAACGGGTCGGGGCCCAGCTCCGCGGCCGCCTCGGACCAGCGGCGGGACTCGCCGCGCAGATCGCGCATGTGCCAGTACGAGGCCAGCGCGTGCACCATGCACAGCGCCTCGTCCTCGTCTGCGAGGTCCACCGCCCGGCGCAGCGCGGTGCGCAGGTTCTCGTACTCCCGCTCCAGGAGCGCGACCGCGGCGCGCTGCCCCCGGCCGCGCAGCTCGGGGTCGGTGGTCCGGGCCAGCTCGCGGTAGTGCACGAGGTGGCGGCGTTCGGTGGCGCCCCGGTCCCCGGCGTCGTCGAGCCGCTCCGCCGCGTACTCGGCGACGGTCTCCAGGAGCCGGTAGCGCATCTCGCCGCCGTCCCCGGGCGCGGCGACGACCAGCGACTTGTCGACGAGGGAGCCGAGGAGCGGGGCGACATCGCGGGCGGCGACGCCCCCGGCCCCGGCCGCGCCGTCCGCGCAGACCTCCTCCGCCGCCGCGAGGACGCAGCCGCCCGCGAAGACGGAGAGGCGGCGCAGGACCGTACGCTCCGGGGCCTCCAGGAGGTCCCAGGACCAGTCGACGACCGCGCGCAGGGTCTGCTGGCGCGGCAGTACGGTCCGGCTGCCGCTGGTCAGGAGGCGGAACCGGTCGTCGAGCCGGTCCGCGATCTGACGTGGTGTCAACATACGGAGGCGGGCGGCGGCGAGCTCCACCGCCAGCGGCAGACCGTCGAGCCGACGGCAGATCTCGGCGGCCGCCCCGGGGTCGTCCTCCACCCGGAAGCCCGGCCGCGCCGCCGCGCCCCGGTCGGCGAGCAGCCGCAGCGCCACCGGCCCCGGCAGCGGCTCCACCGGCCGCACCAGCTCGCCCGGCACGCCCAACGGCTCCCGGCTGGTGGCCAGGACGGTCAGCCCCGGGCAGCGGGCCAGCAGATACTCCGCGAGCTCCGCGGCGGCGCCGATCACATGCTCGCAGTTGTCCAGGAGCAGCAGCATCCGGCGGCGCTCGCAGTGCGCGGCGAGGTGGACGAGCGGATCGCCGCCGGTGCGGTCGGCCGCCCGCAGCTCCTCGGCGCCGGCGCCGTGCAGCACGGTCTCGCGGGCGCCGACCGAGGTGAGGACGGCGGCGGGCACGGCCGCCGGGTCGGCGACCGGGGCGAGCTCGGCCAGCCACACCCCGTCGGGCCAGCCGTCCCCGGCCGCGCCGACGGCCTCGGCGGCCTCCTGGGAGAGCCGGGTCTTGCCGGCCCCGCCGGGCCCGAGCAGCGTCACCAGGCGTGCGCCGCCCAGGTCCCCCCGGATCGTCTCGATGTCGGCCTCGCGCCCGACGAAGGAGGTGAGCCGGGCGCGCAGATTGCCGGGGGCGGCCGGGCGGGCGGCCGGCGCGGGGGGCGGACCGGGCGGGTACGCATCGGCGGGTGACGCGTCCGGCGTGTGCAGCAACTCCCCGTGCAGCGCCCGCAGTTCGGGGCCGGGGTCGGCGCCGAGGCGGTCGGCGAGAGTGCGGCGGACGTCCTCGTACGCGGCGAGGGCCTCGGCCGTGCGGCCCGCCGCGCGCAGGGCGCGGATGCGCAGGGCGTGCAACGGCTCGTCCAGCGGGTGGGCGGCGCAGAGCGCGGCCAGCTCGGGCAGCACCTCATCGGCCCGGCCCAGGGCGAGGGCGGCGGCGAGGCGGGCCCGGCGGGCGTCGAGGCGGCGGGCCTCCCAGCGGGCCGCCTCGGCCGTCCGGTCGGGCAGATCGGCCAGGGCGGGCCCGGTCCACAGCGCCAGCGCGTCGTCGAGCCGGGAGAGGGCCTTCGCCGGGTCGCCCTGCTCAAGGGCGCGGGTCCCGTCCCCGGCCAGCCGCTCGAACCGGTACAGGTCGATGTCGTCCGGCTCGGCGTCGAGGCGGTAGCCGCCGCCCTCCACCGAGGCGACCGCGGTGTGCCCGACCGCCCGCCGCAACCGCCCCACGAGCGCCTGGAGCGCACCGGCCGCGTCGGCGGGCGGCTCGCCGTTCCACACCTCGTCGACGAGGAGGCCGACCGGGACCGTACGGCCGGGACGCAGGGCGAGCACGGTCAGCAGGGCGCGCAGCCGCGCCCCGCCGACGGCGACCGCCGTTCCTTCGGGGTTCAACAGCTGGGTGGTGCCGATAATCCGGTAGCGCACGGCCCCATTCTCCGCGACGTGCGACGCCCTCGTGCCCACGCCCGCCAACTCCCGGCCAAGCGGCGGTGGCCAGGGGTGGAACTCGTGAGGGATCGCCGGACGTTCCCGGGGTATCACCTGTACGGTCGGGGCCGTCCGACCGCACCTCCACCCCGGGAGCCCCGCACATGGCCACCGCCACCTCGCGTCGCAGCGACCGGAGGATCAGCCCGGTCTTCCTGGGGATCGTCGCCGTCACGGCGGTCGGCGGATGGGCGGTGTGGACGGGGTTCTCGGCCGCGCCGGGCTTCGCCGTCTTCCTCTTCGTGACGGGCGCCTGGATCGTCTCCCTGTGCCTGCACGAGTACGCGCACGCCCGCACCGCGCTGCACGGCGGCGACATCTCGGTGGGCGCCAAGGGCTATCTGACGCTCAACCCGCTGAAGTACACGCACGCGATGCTGTCGATCGTGCTGCCGGTCATCTTCGTGATCATGGGCGGCATCGGTCTGCCCGGCGGCGCCGTGTTCATCGAGCACGGCCGGATCCGGGGCCGCTGGAAGCACAGCCTGATCGCGGCGGCGGGCCCGCTCACCAATGCGCTGTTCGCGGTGGTCTGCACGGCGCCGTTCTGGCTGCACGCGCTGGACGGCGTGCCCGCCGGGTTCCGCTACGCGCTGGCGTTCCTGGCGCTGCTCCAGGTGACGGCGGCGATCCTGAACTTCCTGCCGGTCCCGGGCCTGGACGGGTACGGGGTGATCGAGCCGTGGCTGTCGCACGGGATCCGCCGCCAGATCGAGCCGTTCGCGCCCTTCGGGCTGCTCGCGGTCTTCGCGTTCCTGTGGCTGCCGTCGGTGAACAACGTGTTCTTCGACGCCATCCACTCGATCCTGCGCGGGCTCGGCGTCACCGAGTGGGACACCTACTGGGGCCAGCGCCTCTACCGCTTCTGGCAGGGCACGCCGGACATCCCGTCGCTCACCGGCTGACGGCCGCGGCCCGCCGGGCGTCGGCCTTCGCCTTGCGCAGGTAGAACCAGGCCATGTTGGAGGAGAGCCCGGCGAGCAGGATCCAGACGACGCCGGTCCAGTTGCCCTGGACGAAGGAGACCACGGCGGCGGCGACCGCGAGGGCGCAGACGACGAGGGCGTACAGAGCGAGGCGGGGCATGGGAGTCGGCTCCTGTCCGGGTACGGCGCTGATGCCCGTCCAGTGTCCCCCATGCCCCGGGCGGACCTACACGTCGGTCACGCGCAGCCCGGCGTGCGCCTTGTAGCGGCGGTTCACCGAGATCAGGTTGGCGACGAGCGACTCCACCTGGTGGGCGCCCCGCAGCCGCCCCGCGAAGACGCCGCGCATCCCGGGAATCCGGGCGGCCAGCGCCTGCACCAGGTCGGTGTCGGCGCGGCTCTCGCCGAGCACCATCACATCGGTGTCGATCTCCTCGATCGAGGCGTCCTGGAGGAGCACGGCCGAGAGGTGGTGGAAGGCGGCGGTGACCCGCGAGTCCGGCAGCAGGGCGGCGGCCTGCTCGGCGGCGCTGCCCTCCTCGGGCTTGAGGGCGTACGCGCCCTTCTTGTCGAAGCCGAGCGGGTTGACGCAGTCGACGACGAGCTTGCCCGCCAGCTCCTCGCGCAGCGCCTCCAGCGTCTTGGCGTGCCCGTCCCACGGCACCGCGACGATCACGATGTCGCTGCGGCGCGCGCACTCGGCGTTGTCCGCGCCCTCCACGCCGAGGCCCAGCTCGTCGGCGGCGGACCGGGCGCGCTCGGCGGCCCGCGAGCCGATGATCACCTTCTGGCCCGCCCGGGCCAGCCGGTAGGCGAGCCCACGGCCCTGGTCACCGGTGCCACCGAGCACGCCGACGACCAGGCCGGAGACGTCGGGCAGGTCCCAGGGGTCCTTGGCGGCGGGCTTCGGGGTGTTCGCGGCGCTGTCAGTGGAAGTCATGAGGCCGACCTTACGCCGGGCCCTACCGGTAGGTACGCCCCCGGTACGCCGGCTCCCGTTCGGGTGAGGACTGACCGATGCGGCCCGCCGGGGCGTGCGGTGCGGCAGGATGCCGGGCCATGGATGCCATACGCGTCGCACTGTTGCGGGAAGTCCTCGCGGGGACGGAGTGGCTGCGGGGCACCCGCCGGTTCGCGGGGGTGCTGCGGGGCTCGGTGGTGCCGAACGGCGGGGGGCTGCTGCTGGTGGGGACCGAGGCGTACGAGCCGTGGCACCTGGCGGCGCACCTGACCGACGAGGCCGCCTGGTCGGGGGTCCCCGAGCTCACCCCCACGCTCGTACGCCACCGGGTCGAGCCGGGCCGCGGCCCGCACCTGTCCGTAGGGCTCGGGCGCCTGGAGGCGGCCGGGCGGGGCGAGACGCTGCTCGTGGTGGCCCCGGAACGGCCGGACGGGGGCCTCCTGGAGCGGGTGCACGACGCCCGGCGGGCCGGGGCGCGGGTCCTGGCGCTGGACGGGGGCGACCCGGAGGTGCGGGGCCTGGTCCACGAGTCGCTGACGGTGCCGCCGGGCGCGGAGGTGGACCTGGACACGGTGCAGCACCTGGTCAGCGCGGCGGCGGGCGAGAACGGGCTGCCCGTGCAGCGGGGGCGGCGGGGGTTCCGTGACCGGCTGTCCCGCTTGGCGGACCAGCTGACGGCCCCGCCGCCGGCTCGGTGGTGAGGGGGCTTCGCCCCGGGCCCCTGTTCGTCTGCGGACCGTGCGTGGCTGGTCGCGCAGTTCCCCGCGCCCCCAAGACGCGCCCCTCCGGGCCGCCCAGGGAATGCAGCGGCATTTGCAGGGGCGCGGGGAACTGCGCGAGCAACCCACCACAACCCGCACACGAGCACCGGGCACCGGGCACAGAAGGGGCGCGGGGAACTGCGCGACCAGCCACGGACGGCCTGCAGACAAGGGTGGGCCTGGGGCGGAGCCCCAACCGGGGGCCGGGGCCTCAGTCCTCGCTCTCCGGCTGCTTGTCGTGCCACTTCGGGTCCGTCTCCCACTCCAGGTTGCGCTCCTGGGCGGTCTGCATGGCGTGCTCGGCCTCCTCGCGGGACCCATAAGGGCCGAAACGGTCCTTCGCGGGGCACTCGGGGCCCTCCTCGACCTTGCCGTGGACCAGGCAGTAGTACCACTCGCCCGGCTTGCCGGCCGTGCGCTTCTTGAACAGGGCCATGCGGAGGCTCCTTCCTCGGCCCGTGCTCGGACCTTCTCGACCATGCTGCCCCAACGCGGCTCGATAGACTCGCCGGTATGTCTGGCCAGTCGCTGCTCGTACCAGGGGAGCTCTCTCCCACCCGCACCGTCCCGGGGAACATCCGCCGCCCCGAGTACGTCGGGAAGCCCATGCCCACGCCGTACACCGGCCCCGAGGTGCAGACCGCCGAAACGATTGAGCTCATGCGGATCGCGGGGCGCATCGCCGCCCGCGCGATGGAGGAGGCCGCCAAGCTCATCGCGCCCGGCGTGACCACCGACGAGCTCGACCGGGTCGCGCACGAGTACATGTGCGACCACGGGGCGTACCCCTCGACGCTGGGCTACCGGGGCTTCCCGAAGTCCCTGTGCAGCTCGGTCAACGAGGTCATCTGCCACGGCATCCCCGACTCCACCGTCCTGAACGACGGCGACATCGTGAACCTCGACGTCACCGCGTACATCGGCGGCGTCCACGGCGACAACAACGCCACCTACTTCTGCGGCGACGTCGACGAGGAGTCGAAGCTCCTCGTCGAGCGGACCCGGGAGTCGCTCAACCGCGCCATCAAGGCCGTCAAGCCCGGCCGCCAGATCAACATCATCGGGCGCGTCATCGAGTCGTACGCCAAGCGGTTCGGCTACGGCGTCGTGCGCGACTTCACCGGGCACGGCATCAGCACGGCCTTCCACTCCGGCCTGATCGTGCCGCACTACGACGCGCCGCACGCCACCGCCGTGATCAAGCCCGGGATGACCTTCACCATCGAGCCGATGCTGACGCTGGGGACGCACGAGTACGACATGTGGGAGGACGGCTGGACGGTCGTCACCCGCGACCGCAAGCGGACGGCCCAGTTCGAGCACACGCTGGTGGTGACCGAGACGGGCACGGAAATCCTCACGCTGCCGTGATCCGTTCCCCGTGTGCGGGGGTACGCATGAGGGGTACGGCATTTACCGACAGGCCGTCGGGATCGGTCTCCGGAGGCGCACCTTGGACACGCCCTTCTCCACCCTCATCCGTACGGCGTCGCACGAACAGCACACCGAGGCGGAGACCTCCGGCTTCATGCGCGCCCTGCTCGGCGGACGGCTCGGCGTCGAGGCGTACGCCCGCTACACCGAGCAGCTGTGGTTCGTGTACCAGGCGCTGGAGGAGGGCGCGGGCGCTCTGCGGACCGATCCGGTGGCCGGCCCGTTCATACGGCCCGAGCTGATGCGTACGGCCGAGCTGGAGCGGGACCTCACGCATCTGCGGGGCGCGGGCTGGCAGCGGACCGCGGCCCCGCTCCCCTCGACCAGGGCCTATGCGGCCCGGGTCCGCGAGTGCGCCGTCACCTGGCCCGCGGGGTATGTGGCACACCACTACACCCGGTACCTCGGCGACCTCTCCGGGGGCCAGATCATCCGCGACAGGGCGGAGAAGACCTGGGGATTCGCCCGCAAGGGCGACGGTGTGCGGTTCTACGTCTTCGAGTCGATCCCGAATCCGGCCGCGTTCAAGCGGGGGTACCGGGAGCTGCTGGACGCGGTGGAGGTGGACGATCTGGAGCGGCAGCGGATCGTTGACGAGTGCCGGCGGGCTTTCGCGCTGAACACCGCGGTGTTCCGGGAGTTGGGCGACGAATTCCCGCTCAGCGCGTAGCGCTCCGCGGGGGGCGGTTTTTCGGGTGCGGGTCCGCTGTGGCTGGTCGCGCCCACGCGGCGGAGCCGCACATGTCACAGCCCCGCGCCCCCTTCGGGCCCGGTGCCCGCCTGCGGGCCGGCGGGGGCTGGTCACGC